>JBDSPQ010000377.1:0-3242 GCA_039930305.1 Ginsengibacter sp.
CCCCTCAAAAAATATGTCCAGCCCGATGTTTGCTGAAAAAAGAGGGGAGAAAACTGCAGTTGATTTTTGTGCCGTAGAAGGGATAAACGTAAATTTCGAGGCGGAGAGAATTCCCAGGAAATCTGCCTGCAGTTTATCTGAAATTTTATAACTGATCAATGCCTGCAAATCCGCGGAAGAAGGCTGATAATTTCCTTTAATTTCCTGGCTGCTAAGCAGGTTACGATTGGTCTTCGTTCTTGCCCCGAACAGCCAGCTTAGTTTTTCACTTTTAGATAGTCCTTCAAAATGAATGCCTTGCTCCAGCAAACTTATGTATGCAGAACCTCCAAGGGAAACCGGCTTTTTATATTGAATATCTAAAACACTACTAATCCTGTCGCCATATTTTGCCTGGAAACCACCATTGTAAAAATTAATATTTTTTACGAGCTCCGGATTAATGAAACTAAGGCCCTCCTGCTGGCCGTTGCGCACAAGATAGGGGCGATAAATTTCAAAGTCGTTTATGTAAATTAAATTCTCATCATAGTTTCCGCCCCTCACAGAATATTGCGAAGTGAGTTCATTATTGCTTCCCGTCAATATTTTTACCAGGCCTTCCACGCCACCTGTTGCAGACGGCAAAACAATTGCTGACTTTGGATTGATTTTCACCAGCCCGGTTTCCGTTCTTTCCCGTTCATCTTTTACCAAAACTGTTTCAAGTGTTTTGCCAGATTGGAACAATTTTACGGTGATCCTTTCTTCTTCGTTGTCGCTCAGATAAAAATTTCGTTGTTCATCCAGAAACCCTGCAGCGGAGAAGACTAAAGCAAAAGCTTTCCCGGCAGGAACCTGTAACCGAAAAACTCCCGAATCTGAAGAGACTATGCCGCTTTGACGGCCAAGAATAGTAATGCTTATCCCGGCTAGTGGGTTTTCATTTTCATCTATGATACTACCCGACACAAATGCTGTTTTTTTCTGTGAAGAAACATGGAGTGCGCAAAAAAATAAGAGGGCGAAAACAACGAATCTCATAAGGTGAAGATAATATTTTAGGGTTTATATTTCCGGTGTGCGGTGGCTAATTGTTATTTTTGGAAATGCGGTACCTGTCACCTTTTCTTTTATTTTTTTTTGCGATCTATTTCATTCAATGTTCTGACACTCCATCCGTCAATGAAAAAATGGTAGACAACGGAACTCCAAAGAGGCGAGATAGCTTCCACCAACTTTGTCAATATTGGGAGGTGAGTGATGCAGAACGTCCTACTTACCGGGATCTTTACGATCACCAGAAAGATGGAGTGTATAATTATCCGGGAATCGTTTTTATTTCAGATTCGACCCTGGTGGAAAATCCTAGAGGAGACATACGCTACGGCAAGTTTAGCTTAAAAGGAAATGAGATCAGCGCAATCTTTGATGATGGAGCGAAAGCTATATATATAATAGATGAAAAGCAGCCGGGCGAGATGATGATAAGGCGTGAACAGACGGAACAATCAACCGTTCTGCATTTAAAGTCTTCCAACGTTTTTTACGAAACAGCAGAAGTGAACCCATATGCAAAGAAAAACTCTTTATGGCGAATGAAGCCGGCTGCTCCGCAAAATGAGGCAGAATTACGCTTAAAGTTAAAAGACTGCGTAAAATTTTATAGATATTTCTTCCAGGGACATGTGCAAAGCAAGAGTGATGAAATTGATTTCGCAGGCTTGCCGACCTGTTTCAAATGGTACCGGGGCGGCATCTTTGTTCATAGCGAAAAAAAACTTGATCAGAAATGGATAGACTGTTTTTATTCAAAAGACCAGGCAATGATCGCCAGGCAAAAAATGCAGGATATTTTACAAAAAAAATACGACTGGGACACTACGCAAAAAAACTGGCTGAAACAATTGATTCCAGTATTAACACAGGTTGAAGCACAACTTTAAGCCGCGCGGTATTTGCAAATATTAATGGAGTCTTTTCAATTTAGCAATATACTCTATTGGGTTATCTGAACTGAAGACAGCGTTTCCTGCAACAAGCACATCTGCACCCGCGTCCAATATTTGTTGTGCATTGTCTATTGAAACTCCGCCATCGATTTCAATTTTTGCTGCAGACCCTGTTTCTATTATGAGCGCTTTTAACTCTGCAATCTTTTCCAGCGAATGGTTTATAAAAGTTTGGCCACCAAACCCAGGGTTTACCGTCATAACGTTTACGAGATCCAAGTCTTCTATAATGTCTCTAAGCAATCCTATTGGTGAATGAGGATTAATGGCTACACCCGCTTTCATTCCAAGGTCTTTTATCTGTTGAATATTTCTGTGCAAATGGGGACATGCTTCCAAATGCACCGTAAGCCCGTCTGCTCCGGCGTTTTTAAATTCCTCTGCAAACTTTTCCGGTTCAACGATCATCAGATGCACGTCAAAAAACTTTTGGCCGGCGGTACGGAGCTGTTTTATGATATGCATCCCGAAACTGATATTCGGCACAAATCGCCCGTCCATTACATCGAGGTGAAACCAGTCTGCTTCACTTTCATTGATCATGAGGCAGGCTTTTTCCAGGTGAAGAAAATCTGCCGTTAAAATGGAGGGTGCTACTATGGGCATGCAGGAATTATTTTTTAAAAGGCTTTTTAGGCCAAGGCGTGAATTTACACCACAATTATTTATTTGTTTTCGGTCATCAGTTTTGCCAGGGCTTCTTTTGCTTCAATGAAGTTTTTATCATACAATAATGCATGCTGGTAACTCTGCATCGCCTCCTCAGGCATGTGCAGTTTTTCAAAACATTTCCCCATCCAGTAGTGACCCTCTTCAAAATTGTTTTGAACGGTAACGGCTCTTTTTAAAACCATAAGAGCTTCCTCATATTTGCCAAGATCATATAAGGCGATCGCTTTCTCCCGGTACGAAGGCATATAGGTAAAATCCGTATTCAAAGAACTGTCAAAGTAGGAGATGGCTTTTCTCTTATCACCGATATAGCTATTATATAGCCCCTTTAGGAAAAACGCATCCCTCGCGTACTTGACGTAATTCCCAGATAAGAGACTGTCTGCGATTTCTAGAGAAGCTTTATTTTTCACTTCCGCATATACTGTCCCCAGGGCAATAAGATATTCCGGCAAGGGATAAATGCTGACGGCATGTTCCAACGCATTGAGAGCCTCTGCTGTATCACTGTTTTCAAAATGCAACGTTGCTTTCATATTCCATAAATAAGCATTGCCACTGTTTTTTTTGATTTCGTTA
>JBDSPQ010000378.1:0-2955 GCA_039930305.1 Ginsengibacter sp.
TTCCGTTTATTATTATCGACCTGGTAGGTATATGGATAAAGTTCTTTGTTATCGCCCAACGAAGTAGATATAATGAGTTCCTTATCCTTTACAGACAACTTATCTGCACCGCTATATTTCATCGCTATTTTATTTACATCAGCGCCTGGATACACAATAAAATCATATTTCAGATTACCACCCCCGTCTGTATAATAGCGTACGTCGATCCCTTCGTACATATTTTTGTAAGTAACGCCTTTGTATATCCGGCAATCTGTAGCCCATTTGCTTTTGTCATTGCCAATAAAATAATTATTAACCGATGGTATCGGCTTATCAGGAATAATTTGTGGATCAGATGCATTTAAAAATTGCACGTTGTAAGCATGTGCACGAACGCGTTTATGTTCAGGATTTTTTATTGCTGCCTCACTCTGGGCGATATGCCTTCTTTCCTTAATTGCTAAAACATCTTCGGGATTATTTTGAGAAACAGTAAAGCCCTTTTGTTGAAGAAAAAAAGATCCGCTGCCAGCAGTTGTCATAAATTTTACTTGTTGATTCCACTGCCCTTTATTTTCAATAAACTCAATCTGGGAAAACGTTTCAACAGCAAATAACAATGCCAATAATGAAAACAATGAGTATAAAGACACAAGCTTAAAAACTCTCAATGCGGTGATTTATAATTGTGAACATATAAGGTACAGGTGGATCAGCAAGATGCTGTTATTGAACTTAAATTTACGAAAGAAATATATTACCTGTTTTAAAATTAATATTTGTTTTTGCTATTTAATATGCCCTTAACACAGGTAAGATCGATTATCAGGAGATTTTGCTCCAGGGTGTTTTACTTTTTTGAAAAACCAGGAAATTTTTAAGTGGTTCGTGCATTGCTAAAGTAAGTTCCGGATCAGCTTTCAAAAGCTGTTCTGCAGTAATTCTCGCCTCTTCCAGAATAGCCTTGTCTTCAACAATATTGGCAAGTTTAAAATTCAGGAGTCCACTTTGCCTTGTACCTTCAATATCTCCCGGTCCCCGGATCTCCAAATCTTTTTCCGCAATTTTAAACCCATCATTTGTCTCACACATTATCTTCAAACGCTTTTTAGCTTCTTTGGATAACTTCACTTTAGTTAAAAGAACACAATAGCTTTTTGCACTTCCCCGGCCCACACGACCTCTCAACTGGTGCAATTGGGGGAGACCAAACTTTTCAGCGCTCTCTATCAGCATAACACTTGAATTGGGCACGTCTACGCCAACTTCGATCACTGTTGTTGATACCATTATCTGGGTCTCTTTATTAATGAACCGTTGCATGTTAGTATTTTTTTGTGCTGCACTTTGCCTGCCATGTACCATGCTAATGTAATATTGAGGCTCCGGAAAGAAAGCTTTCACTTCTTCATACCCTTTCATTAGGTTCTCAAAATCGAGCTTTGCAGATTCTTCTATCAAAGGATATATTACATATGCCTGCCGGCCTTCCCCGATCTGCGATTTGATAAAATCCATAACCTGGGGCCTGGCATATTCCATCCTGTGCACGGTAGTCACGGGGGTTCTTCCTGGCGGCAATTCATCCATTATGCTATAATCCAGTTCTCCATAAGCAGTCAAAGCCATTGTCCTGGGTATGGGCGTTGCAGTCATCACCAGAATATGCGGAGCTGTATCATTTTTCTTCCAGAGTTGCGCCCTTTGGGCTACCCCAAAACGGTGCTGCTCATCAATAATCGCCAACCCAAGATCCTTAAATTTAACGGTGTCTTCAATGATGGCATGTGTGCCGGTTAAAATGTGTATTTCTCCCGAGGCACACTTTTCTAAAGTATCTCTTCTTTCCCTTGCCGGCGTAGAGCCTGTTAGCAGCCGCACTTCCAGGGGAATATTTTCGAGCATTGCGGACAGGCTGTTATAATGTTGGCGGGCCAGCAATTCTGTGGGAGCCATAAAACAACTTTGGTAGTTATTTCCGGCGGCAATCAGCATACTCGACAATGCTACTATAGTTTTACCAGATCCCACATCGCCCTGTAACAAACGGTTCATCTGCCTGCCGCTTCCAATGTCTTTCCTTATTTCCTTAATCACTTTCTTTTGAGCGCCGGTCAGCTCAAAAGGCAAATACTTATTGTAAAAATCATTGAAGTAATTACCGACATTTTTAAATAACAGTCCTTTTGAAAATGTATGACGTCTAAGCCGCATCATTCCCATTCTCAGTTGTGATAAAAATAGTTCCTCAAACTTCAGGCGCTTAATAGCGTCCTGGTATTTTGAGAGCGCGTCAGGAAAATGTATATTCGAATAAGCCACATACCTGCTTTGAAGCTTATACTTGCTAAGAATATTTTGGGGTAAAATTTCAGGTATATCCTTTTCGCCAACCATCTGCAAGAGTGTGGCAGTAAGCCTGGCTATTTGCCTTCCTCCCAGTGCCCTGGCTTTTAGCTTTTCCGTACTGGGATATATCGGTTCCATGAAGGCTTTCATTTCTGCATCAACATCGACAAGCTCCTCCATCTCCGGGTGGGAAATCTGGGGCCTGTTCATATAAAATCCCGCTTTCCCGAACACGCGATAGGATGCACCAATATGGAGGGTTTTTTCTACCCAGCTTATACCCTGAAACCAAACCAGTTCAATCTCGCCGCTATTATCTCTCAATGTAGCGACCAGCCTTCTTGACCTCTTTTCGCCGGGGACATCTACTGAGGTTAATCGTCCTTTTACCTGTACGTAATCATTTGACTCAGAGGATATATTTTTTATTTGGGTTATTTGTGTTCTGTCGATATGCCTGAAAGGAAAATAATTTAGCAGATCGTTAAAAGTAAAAATGGCGGCCTCTTTTTTCAACAGGTCGCCTTTGTGAGGCCCTACGCCTTTAAGGTATTCAATTGGGCTTGATAATATGGATAATGAACCTGCTATAAGTCTTTTGTGCAAATATAATAAACGAAA
>JBDSPQ010000379.1:0-4236 GCA_039930305.1 Ginsengibacter sp.
AACTTTGATCAAACCCCAACACCATAAAATAAAAGTAATTAAGAATGGTGGAAGTTTTTAAAACCAACGTATCCAGCCACGCGGAAGCCAGTATGCTTATAAGCGAAATTCATCGAATCTTTACAGATCACATCGCTAATTTCGATCTGGAAGATTGCGATAGAATATTACGTGTACAATTTCCCCAGGAAACAAATGAAGTAAGTCCTTTAATGGAACTGATACGTGACTTCGGCTTTCATGCTGAAATACTCACCTGAATATTTCCGGGCCTTTTCTTAACAGCGGTTAAATAACTCTGCATTTGATTCCGCCTTATGCTTCTCTCTCCTGAGCCCTCAGCCATCTTTCCGGAATTTCGTTATTGCTTGCAAATAAATAATCGTTATAGCTACACGCGATCATTTCTTTATTGGGCAATTGCATCCACCACCTCCCTGTTTTTTTGCTTTGCAAAAAAATCGTGTCGACCTCGGCAAAGGCGGTATGGTATTCGTTGAAGTTTTGCCTGTCCTGGATGAGTGCTTCTTGTTTGCTCCTGCTTTTGCCGTCGATAAAATACCAGATCATCTGGGCTATCTGAATGGCCGTTAAGTTATCTTTGTCGTTCGAAGGCTGGTATCCATATATTCCTACGGATGACAATAACGGGCTAAGCCCGGCATAACGTAACAGGTTACACGCTTCTTCGCCCGAA
This sequence comes from Ginsengibacter sp., assembly GCA_039930305.1. GTDB lineage: Bacteria > Bacteroidota > Bacteroidia > Chitinophagales > Chitinophagaceae > Ginsengibacter. The sequence continues at coordinate 698 of JBDSPQ010000379.1, forward strand.
AACCCATTAGGGCTGCATACCATCGAGGGAGCATCACTGTGTTTAATAGCAGCTATATCAAAACTGAGTAATGAAGTAGTTCTGATAACAGGCTCCATTTCTTCAAGGTGTTCTTTCGCAGTGCCAACCCGGTAACAATCAAAGCGGAGTTTATCCATAGTCTCTAACATGTAAGGATGTACGAAATAACTCTGGAAACCTATATGATTGTAATGCTTTATTACATTGGGATCGCCGGTCAGCATTTCAAGCAGAAAGTTTTCACATTTAAGCTGTGATTCACTTATAAGATTGATGCAAGCATCAACAACCGTTGCTTCAATTATCTGCTTTTTATCCCGGTAGGGATAATACTGTCCAAGGGTATTATCATGTGAACCGCCAATGATTAATACATTTTTATTTTCCCGGAGCAATTCTTTTAGTACAATATTCATTGCCGCATAACTATCCGCCAGAGAAGAGCCGAGGACGAGATTTCCCAGATCGGCGATGGTGACATCTGAATGCCAGTTGTGCAATGCGTACAGTTGTGCACGTATCGCATCGGCCGAATGGATCTCCGAAATAATACCTTCGCCCCGAAACTCATTTGTACCGATGATGACTATATCTGCCTCACTGATGCCAGGTATTTCTTTCTCATATATTTTTATGGTATTACCAAACTGGCTATCATTGTAGGCCATGTCATTATTTAGGATGCTCTTGTTAACAGGTAATAAATATTCGTGCAAATCTTGCATGCTACTTTTTTTCCGGCAAACCTAAAAGATAAAAGCCACATTGAAAATTCTGAAAAGAATGCTGGCCAATCTTATCCACTATTAATAATTCTTCTGGCTTACTTTTGCAGGATGGAAAAACTGAAGCAAATTATTGAAGATTCCAGGGCTGAAATAGAACGTTTTTCTGCAGGAAAAAATAATGGAGAAGCAGAATCTTTTAGAATAAAATTTCTTGGCTCAAAAGGACGGATAAAAGCTTTAATGGGAGAGATGAAAAGCATTCCCGTAGAGAACCGGCGTGAAATGGGACTGGTATTAAATGATCTAAAGATTCTTGCTGAGAGCAAATATAATGAGCTGAAAGACGCTTCAGAACCCATAGCCTTCTCATCGGACAACGCCGCCGATTTAACGCTGCCCGGAAACGAATTTCGGATCGGTACCAGGCACCCAATCAGCATCGTTCGCAATCGCATAATCAATATTTTTCAACGCCTGGGTTTTGCGGTGGCTGAAGGCCCTGAAATAGAGGATGACTGGCATAATTTCACCGCCCTTAATTTGCCGGCGGATCATCCTGCAAGGGATATGCAGGATACGTTTTATGTTTCCCAGAATCCGGACTGGATGCTCCGAACACATACAAGCAATGTGCAGATACGGGAAATGGAGAAGGGCATTCTTCCTATCAGGATCATTTGCCCCGGTCGTGTTTACCGGAATGAAACCATCAGTGCGCGTGCGCATTGTTTTTTCCACCAGGTAGAGGGATTGTATATTGCCGAAGACGTTTCTTTTGCCGACCTTAAACAGACATTATATTTTTTTGTTAAGGAAATGTTTGGCCAGGATGTGAAGATCAGGTTTAGGCCATCTTATTTCCCTTTTACTGAGCCCAGTGCTGAGATGGACATCTCCTGCCTTATTTGCGGAGGAAAGGGTTGCAACGTTTGCAAGCACACGGGCTGGGTAGAAATATTGGGTTGTGGGATGGTACATCCGAAGGTGGCGGAGAATTGCAATATAGATAGTGAGAAATTTACAGGTTTTGCTTTTGGGATGGGTATTGAAAGAATTACGATGTTGAAATATCAAATCCGCGATCTGCGCCTTCTCAGTGAAAATGATCTGCGATTTTTGAAGCAATTTACCAGCGCTTCATAAAATGCTATTGCTAACTAATATTGTTGAAAATTACTTTTATAAGAAGCTGTTATGACCATTACCATCTGTATTTGCGGGGCAGGCACCATGGGAAGTGGTATTGCCCAGGTAGCAGCGCAAAGCGGTTTTAATACTATATTGTTTGATATAAATTCCAGTGTATTAGAGTCCGCCAGACAAAACATCGCGAACAATCTCGATTATCTTGTTAACAAAAAGAAAATCTCTGCCGCGGAAAAGTTAGTGGCAACCGGACGAATAAAATTTACCACTTCTATTAGTGATTGTGTTGCCCAGGTAATAATTGAAGCCATTGCAGAAAACGAATTGGCAAAAGTTTCCCTGTTTAATCAGCTTGCCGAATTTAATTATGAGGACACAATTCTTGCAAGCAATACCTCATCCCTTTCAATTACAACTATTCAAAAGCAAATCAGGTTTCCACAACGGGTTATAGGCATGCATTTTTTTAACCCTGCTTATATTATGAAATTGGTAGAGGTTGTTCAGGGCGAGCTAACTGACCCCGGGATAGCGCGGGCTATTTCCGATATCTGTGTAGATATGGGTAAAGTACCTGTTACGTGTAAGGATGCTCCCGGCTTCATCGTAAACAGGGTAGCCAGGCATTATTACCTCGAGTCGTTAAAAACAGCTGAAGATGGCATAGCATCTTTTCAAGACATTGATGCGCTGCTGGAGGCATCTGGTTTTAAAATGGGACCTTTTAAATTGATGGACCTGATCGGCATGGATATTAATCTTTCCGTTTCGGAATCTTTGTACAAGGCTTTTGACGAAACAAAGCGATTTCTTCCATCAAAGCTTCAGCGGCAAAAAGTCAGGAAGGGAGAATTGGGAAAAAAGTCAGGCAGGGGATTTTACGATTATGAATAGCGCGTTCCTGCATAAATTGTTTACATAGTTTGAATGAAAATTTCTATCCTTAAATTTTTTTCTATTGAAATTTCCTCACGAACAGGAAAATAAAAAAATCCTCGTAACTGGTGCGGCAGGTCTTGTAGGAAACGAACTACTTCATCAATTGTTGAAAGCGGATGACCACGTGACCGCTTTATACAACAGTACCCCGCTTCGTATTTCTCATAAAAACCTCATCAGCGAGCAATGTGATATACTTGATCCGATGAGGTTACAGGAAGTAATGGGTGGAATCACGCACGTGTATCATTGCGCCGCCGTCGTTTCTTTTGAATCAAAAGATAAATATCGATTGCTAAAAACAAATATTGAAGGCACGACTAATGTGGTGAATGCCTGCATTGATGCCTGTGTAGAAAAGCTTATTCATGTAAGTTCCGTATCCGCGATGGGGCGAATTAGAAATGGTATGTTAATAGATGAAAGCACGAACTGGAATGAAGAAACCAGTAACAGCATTTACGGCAAATCAAAATACCTCGGTGAGATGGAGGTCTGGCGTGGCATTGGTGAGGGATTATCGGCCGCGATTGTAAATCCTTCCCTGATAATTGGAGGCGATGACTGGGAAAACGGTTCATCTGCTATCTTCAAATCTGCATGGAATGAATTTCCTTGGTATGCTGAAGGAGGCGGTGGTTTCGTAGACGTTCGGGATGTAGCAAGAGTGATGATTTTGTTAATGAACAGCGAAATATCCAACCA
>JBDSPQ010000380.1:0-6279 GCA_039930305.1 Ginsengibacter sp.
GCCATGGGTTATGTTCAGTTTAGGTACTCCAAAATTGATACAGAAGTTTATATAAAAATCAGGGATAAACTGCTTACCGCGAAAGTTGTGAAAATGCCATTCGAATAATAACAGGAACCGCTTTGGCGAAAATGAAATTCAGATGATTAAAAAGAATAGTCAACCTTCTATATCCGTGTCGTTGTCTCCTGCATTGCTAAACTTGTATGATGTGAGCAGCAGTATTGTTGTAATTATTGATGTGCTGCGGGCCACATCCACCATAGCTGCAGCACTGTTTAATGGTGCAAAAAGCATTATACCAGTGGAAAGCGTGGCCGAATGCATTAAACTGGGTAAACAAATGGAGGTTATCACCGCAGGCGAGCGTGATGGAAAAATTGCTGAAGGATTAAAATACGGTAATAGTCCTCTCCAGTATACAAGTGATTTTATAAAAGGTAAAACGCTGGTACTTACCACAACCAACGGTACTAAACTATTGCATATGGCCCTTACCGAAGGAGCACTTCGGATTCTTACTGCTTCATTTTGCAATATTGATTCAGTCTGTAACTACTTAGTGAACCAAAACAAAAATATCATTCTTGCTTGTGCCGGGTGGAAGGACCGCGTAAATATTGAAGATACACTCCTGGCGGGTGCCATCGTAAAAAAAATTAAAGACAAGTTTTATCAAAATTGCGATTCGTGTGAAATAGCGTCATCACTGTATAATCTCGCTGGAATAGATATTTTTAATTTTATGCGGGAACATAATGCCAGCCATTATCATCGCTTGATGAACTATGGTCTTGAGGAAGATATACGGTACTCACTTACTGAAAACAATGCAAATGTTTTGTGCTTATATGATGGCGGCAGGCTAATAGCCGGCTAAAAATTCTATCATCCGGTTATTTAATCTCTTTTTGGATTCCATCCCGTCTTATTTTTCTTTAATTTTGCAAATTGCCCTTTTTTCAACAACAATAACAGTTGATTTTGAAAACTAAATAAAGTATCTCTTTGGCTTTACCGCATCTTTTAAAATATATCTATAACACCGGCACCGACGAAGTTATTCGCCGTGGTAAGAAAATTCATTCTTTTGGATACGTTGAACTCGTAGACCATGACGAGCTTCTGAACGCAGTAAATTTCCGTGTAAAAGATGATAGCTATTCGACCTATTATAAAATAAACGTTCAGAAATATTCCGACCTAAAAACGCTCTCTATCAGGTGCTCCTGTCCCTACAATATCGGGGATATCTGCAGGCATGAAGTAGCCGCTCTCTTTCAGTTACAAGATCTGGTTGATAAAAATTTACTTACTGCCAACCAGATTGCATTTTATGACCAGGCGCATACGGTAGTAAAAATGAAAAGCATAGAGCTCAAGTTCATAAGGATGCTGGCCGGCCAGGAAATATATGAAGCAGCAGAAGAAATTTTTAGGATAAACAAGGCGCAGATCCTGCATGCAGCAAGTGAAAAAGTAGAAGCTGTATTAGAATTAGACAATCAAAATTTTCGCGTAATTCTTCAGAAAAACGAAGAAAGAAATTTTGACACGTCCTGTAATTGCGATGAAACGAGCCATGTACTTTGCGTGCATAAAACCGCCCTCTTTCTTCAGTTACTCAATGGGTACGGGCCTGACTATTTTGATTCGATCAGGAATTGGGATAAAGAAAAAAACAAACTCCTGGAAAGCTATGGATACAGCCTCAGCGAAGATCTAGCAGGTAAGTTTGAATTTATCTATAAAGAAGGTAAACCGTATTTGAAAGTACTTGATACTTCTATTAAAAGAATTAGTGATCCGCTTCGGGGAGCCAGCTTCGAAACCCGTGAACCGGTTGAAACTGATGTAGCTGTTGCGTTGGGCAGCAGGCAGGTTAAAGTTGTTTTCAATGCAAACGAAACATCGTATCCATTCTTCAACATCGATGTAGTCGAGGGAGAGTTTGATGACGAAAAAAATACTTTGATAGGAAAGGTCGGTAAAATCGATCTGGGGAAATTCATAAATACTGATCCTTTTTCAGACGGTGACCGCCAGTTAATTCAGCAGGCAAGGAAGGTACAGCAGGCAGAGGTCAACAAATACCTTAACCGGAATTCACCGTTCAGCGGCTTCTGGGAAAATATTATTCAGCAAAAGGATGAATCGCTTCCGGAGGAAACCAAGCTACTGATTGCTGAATTTCTCCATCCAAAACTAAAAAAAGTATTTGCCGCCCACGATGACAAGACCCTTCTTCTTTTGAACCTTGGAAAAAAGTTTAATACCGAGAATCTCAAACCAATTTATAGCGGTCAGGTAATACCGGCAATTCAATTCAGGGTATTAAGGGAGGAAGAAAATTTCAAATTCGAATGTCTCGTCGTAATAGAAAATCAAAAGATACCAGCCAGGGAAAATCAGTGGGAGAGCAACCTGATATTTCTTTATGACGATGAGATGTTTCTCTGGAGTAATCCGGAAGAAGCCCTTGTTGTTGAGAAATTTAGAAATCCCTTGCGCATCCCTAAGACGCAATGGCCTGCGTTTCTGGCTGAAGTAATCATGCCGTTAAACAAAAACTTTGAAATTTCCTTTGATCAGTCGCTTATAAGAATGGTGAAAGAGGGCGAGCCGGATATTTCCGTTATGCTGATGGAAAAGGGAGACTATCTCATGTTCCAGCCTACGTTCAGTTATAAAGGCTTCACTGTAAAGCCGGGTTCAAAGGATACTATAATAGTACCAGACGGCGACAAAGTGCTAATGGTAAAACGAAATAAAGAAGCAGAAGAAAAATTTATTAATATACTGTCAGGGCTTCATTCCCAATTTGTAATTCATGACGGTAGTAACCTGGTACTGAAGGGCGCAGACGTATTGAGGAATAACTGGTTTTTTCTTTTTGTAGATGTAATGAAGGAAAAGAAAGTACCTGTTTTCGGATTTGAGGCACTGAAAAATTTCCGTTTTAATACCTCAAAGCCGGCAACAAAGATTCACCTGAGCAGCGGGTTAGATTGGTTTGATGCAAAGGTTGAGCTTACGTTTGGTGAACAGAAAATTGGAATTTCAGATATCAAAAAAGCTCTTGCCAATAAGCAATCATTTGTACAGCTTAATGATGGCTCCTTGGGAATTCTTCCGGACGAATGGCTGCACAAATATTCTTTACTTTTTAAGGTAGGCGACGGAAGAGATAGTAAACTAAGGCTTTCCAGATTTCATCTCAGCATTATTGATGATCTGTACGAGAAGCGTGATGATTCTGAACTTTCATTTGAACTTGATGAAAAATATGAGCGACTCAGGAACTACAAAAACATTCCGGAGATAGATGTGCCGGAAGAATTACAGGACCGCCTTCGTCCATACCAGACTTCAGGATATCATTGGCTCAACTATCTTAACGATGTAGGCTGGGGCGGCATCTTAGCTGACGACATGGGTTTAGGAAAAACCGTGCAGGCTTTAAGTATGTTAAGTCATTATGCCAGCAAAGAGGGTTCCTTAAAAGCCCTGGTTGTATGTCCGACAACACTGATATATAACTGGGAAAATGAAATAAAGAAATTTACACCCTCTCTTTCCTGGCATATACATCATGGACGCATGCGTACCCGCGATCCCAAAGATTTTGAAAGCAAAAATATCATCATAACAACATACGGCACACTCAGGAGCGACATACAATTGATGATGAAGATTTTGTTTGATTATGTCATTCTTGATGAATCACAAGCCATCAAAAATCCGGCTTCGAAAGTTACAAAAGCTGCTTGTCTGCTCACTGCCAGAAACAGGTTGTGCATGAGTGGAACGCCACTGCAAAACAATACTTTCGATGTATACGCTCAAATGAATTTTCTAAATCCCGGGCTCCTGGGCTCTATTGAGTTTTTCAGAAATGAATTTTCTACACCCATCGACAAGTTTGGCGAGCAGGAGCAAAAAGATCATTTGAAAAAACTTTTATATCCATTCATTCTAAGAAGAACAAAAGAGCAGGTAGCAAAAGACCTTCCTGAGAAAACAGAAACCATCCTGTTTTGTGAAATGGAGACTGAACAACGTAAAGTGTATGATGCATATAGAAATGCTTACCGTGATAAAATAATTGGATCCATAGATGGACAGGGAATAGGAAAATCACAACTTACCATTTTACAGGGGCTTATGAAGCTGCGGCAAATATGCGACAGTCCGGCTATTTTAAACGAAGATGAGAAATTTGCTAACAACTCAATTAAGCTGGATGAACTCACACGGGAGATTACTGAAAATATCGGGGAACACAAGGCGCTGATATTTTCGCAATTCCTTGGAATGCTCGCCCTTATCAAACAAAAATTAGTGGAAAATGAAATTCCCTTTGAATATTTTGATGGTAGTACGGCTCCTCCCGATAGAGAAAAGGCCATTCAAAATTTTCAGAATAACGACGAATGCCGCGTTTTTCTAATTTCATTAAAAGCCGGTGGTGTGGGCCTCAACCTTACTGCTGCTGATTATGTGTATATAGTAGACCCGTGGTGGAATCCTGCTGTGGAGCAGCAGGCGATTGATCGTACGCACCGTATTGGCCAAACGAAAAATATATTTGCTTACAGGATGATTTGCAAGGATACGATCGAGGATAAAATTTTGCAACTTCAGGAACGAAAACGCATCCTTGCCAAAGAATTAATTGCTGACGACCAAACCTTCGTTAAGAGCCTTAGCCGCGAAGATGTGGAATACTTGTTCAGCTAATTGTTACGAGGTAATGAAATCTTTTAACCGTTGGAAATCCTTTTTATTTCCTGACTCGAACATGGCAACAAAGTTTCTTGAGAAATTTTCAAAAAACACTGAAAGAAAAGCTTTTCTTGGGTAAACTTGATTTTTCATAATTGGGTTTTAAGATTATCGAGACTCTAAAGTAAAAAAAGTTCTTGCTCCTTCGCAATAGGACATCCACTCAATCTTGGGGTGGTATTTTCCGCAAACCATTATACCTTGCCAAGGTTATACCTTACCAGCTTTGCTGATGTCGGCGGTTACGTTCTTTCATTTTGGAGTAAGGTCTTGAATTATAGTATTCGGGATGCTGGATAAGCCTTGAAATAATGAGTTGTACAAAATTTTTTGGCGTTCTCGGAGATACGATACTGGATTTCAAGTTCATATAAAGCTTATTAGATAAGGATAACGGCGGTAAAACAAAAAATATTGCATTTACTTTTTACAACTTGTTTATACTAAAAAAAGCAACCCGCGCCTCAGGCACGGGTTGCTTATAAAATATTTGTTAGTCCAGCCTACTTTCCAGCTTTGTTCAACTTTTTTTCCAGGCTAATCGATCCGGCGGCATCCGATAAAACGTTATACCATTTATTTTCATCTTCAAGCACGATGTGGTATGTCAACCCATTGGTATTATTTACTTCGGTCACACCAAAAATATTTTTTCCGGGATATTTTTCGCTAACTCTCGCCCTTATGAAGGGCGCCAGCAATTCAGAAGAATAATACCGGGTAGTGGCCAAAATATTTCCGTGGAAATCATATTCAATTCTGCACTTTGAATCGTCCGGGTTAGTAAAATATACTGCATAGTAAGTATCATAGTTGTACCACGTTGTTCCCTTTACTTCGGGAAACGAGGTAGCAAAAACTTTTAAAACTTTTTCATTCACGGGAATGGCCGAGACAGTTGTAGCCATTACCATAGCTATTAAGCAAACTCCGATAATTTTTTTCATGACGTTTTAATTTGATGGTTAAATAATGCATCGTAAAAATATAGTATTACCCAAGCTGTAAGGGCCTGATTGGTATCAGAGGTAATGCAGCAAGGACAAGGGTTTCGTTAAAAAACAGTTAACGCATTGGCTAAGACATTACTATAGGTAATCGAAAACATATTATTTATGAATGAACTCGTAATAATGTAATTTCTATTATGGAATACCCAAAATAAAAATTTGGTATGAGTGGCTTTGGGTTCAGTTCTAAAAGACAATTTGTGCCATGGTGTGAAGCACAGCTCGTATCGTTTTAACACCCTATGTCAATAACGTGTAAGTAAAAACCATTTGGTGATTTAGTAACTTTGCGGGATGCAGAATTACTTAGAAGGATTGAATGAGCCTCAAAAGGAAGCAGTGTTGCACAGGGACGGGCCTATAATGATTGTTGCCGGGGCAGGTAGTGGTAAAACCAAGGTGCTTACGACCAGGATTGCACATTTGATGGCAAGCGGTGTAGATGCGTTTAATATATTGGCTCTCACATTTACTAATAAGGCGG
>JBDSPQ010000381.1:0-4187 GCA_039930305.1 Ginsengibacter sp.
GCATTGGGAGGATATTTAATAGCGTTCGAAACCAGGTTGGTGATCACCCGTCCAATTCTTTCCCTGTCACCAAAAACAACAGGGGTTTTAGCTAACCCGGATTTCCAGGGTATGCGTTCGCGTTACAAATTGCATTTCAGATACTATTTCCCTGACCAGGCTGTTAAAATTGAAATCGCTTTTAGGTATTTAAATTGTCCGGCTTCTATCCTGGTAGCATCCAGCAGATCAGTGATCAGGAAAGCGAGTTTATCTATTGGCAAATTTCATCCTTGCAAACCTAACGATAGCAGCTATTTCCATACTCAAGTTTTCTTCGAATAGCCAAGGGGGCTACCTGTATTTGAAAGCTGCAAAGGATATCATGGGAATATTCGTGTAAGTTTTAAACTGATTTCAGGAGCAACCACCAGCGGAAACTTTTCAATTGTTACGTTACTTAACTCCAATCCAAAACCGCGTTCTTCACCCAGGCTTTTATTTTTTATAAAGAAGTACAATTTCATTATTAGCTTTTCAAAAAATGGCAGTTCATTTGCTTGGGATAAAAACTTTTCCATGACAATAAATTGAAAATCACCGAGCGCATTCTGACTTTGAACGCTTTCGTATCTGCTAATGACATTTAATTCTTTGTTGGCTGCCATATCCTCCATCACTTTTTTAATCATTAGGTTGATGCGAGGCTCCAATTTGAAGCCCAGTTGGAAGTCAATTCGAATCACTTCATTGGGTATGATTGTTTCCACCACGTATTTTGAAGTATAAGGATCATCCAATGTATTAACATGCACAAACCAATAAATATCTGCACGCTTTGGTTTCTTTTTTAAAATAGAATAAATTATTTTATGTTCAATTTCTTTTGGATTACTGCTGCTGGTAAGATAGATAAGATGTGTTGCATATTTTTGAATTGAGTTATCATTACTAAGCTCTTGTAACAGGCTTATATATTGTTCCAATCTTACAAATTCTACGTACCGGTTTTTTATTTTTCTTGCCCTTAACCACACGTACATTACCGAAAACAAGCCGCCTCCAACGATCAACGTAACAAATCCCCCGTGCGGAAATTTATCGAGATTGGCAATTAAAAAACTTATCTCAATGGCAAAATAGATAACAAGGTATAAGTATATCAGCCACCTGCTCGTTCTTCTTATAACTAGAAAATTCGCAAACAATATGGATGTTGCTATCATAGTAAGAGTGATTGCCAGCCCATATGCAGCCTCCATATTAGACGATGTTCTGAAATATAATGTGATTCCAATGCATCCTAAAAACAGCATAGTATTAATTCCCGGTACATAGAGCTGTCCTCTTTCCTCTGTAGGATAATTTATTTTCATTTTGGGCCAAAGGTTCAATCGTATGCTTTCGCTTATAAGCGTGAAAGAGCCACTGATTAAGGCCTGGCTTGCGATAATAGTGGCAGCGGTTGCAATTATAATTCCTATGATCACAAACCAATGCGGCATTATCCTGTAAAATGGATTAAAGCCTGCATCAATAATTTGAGTTGTAAAAATCTTACCGGAATGAGCGGTAAGGAGCCATGCACCCTGGCCGAGATAATTTGTAATCAAAGCCGTTTTTACAAATATCCAGGACACACGAATATTCAATTTGCCACAGTGCCCCAGGTCACTGTATAAAGCCTCTGCACCGGTAGTACACAAAAAAACGGCACCCAGTATCCAAAAGCCACCGGGATAAAGCATTAATAATTTTATAGCATAATATGGGTTGAAAGCTTTGAGGATTGCGAGATTAGAAGTGATGTGTTTTAATCCCACAATAGTAAGCATGCTAAACCAAACAACCATCACCGGGCCAAAAGCTTTTCCTATAGATGCTGTACCAAATTGCTGGGCGAAAAAAAGCGCTGACAATATTCCCACCACAATAATTATGATAGTTCCCTGCGATATATCGTTTAGCACGGGCATTTGTTTTAGACCTTCAATGGCCGAAGTAACGGAAATCGTTGGCGTAATCATTCCATCGGCCAATAAGGCGGCCCCGCCAATTATTGCAGGAAAAACAAGCCATTTCTTTTGGCGGCGCACTAAAGTATATAATGAAAATATTCCGCCTTCACCCCTGTTATCCGCCTTCAATGTGAGGATTACATATTTTAGGGTTGTCTGGAGTGTGAGCGTCCATATAATACAGGACAAAGCTCCTAATATTAACTCTTTGGAAATAACTTTATCAGAAATAATAGCTTTAATTACATAAAGTGGGGAAGTGCCTATGTCTCCATAAATAATTCCCAGCGCAACCAGTAATCCGGCGGCAGTTACTTTATCAAGTTTTTTGTTCAAATCGAGTATTTAAGCTTTACGAAACCCTTAACTGGGATTTAAAAGCTTTGCAAATTTCGTCCGGTAACCAAACAAACCAAGGCCATATTTAAATCTTTATAAAATCCTTATACATATAGGGTGTGTTTTATATTCCCCTTGTAAATAGCAGGTTATTTTTGCTTATTATCTATGGAACTTTTTATAAATAGAATCAGTAAGCCCCGGCAGGTGTTAATCAGCATAAGTGTTGTGTGTATAGTGGCCGTGATGTGTTTTACCATCTCTCGCTATTTAGATTATAAAGTGGTTGCTTTTGTGTTACTGGTTACTGTTTCCCTCATTGCGGTGCTGTTTGACATCATTCCTGTGTTTGTTGCAGCTATATTAAGTGCTTTAATATGGGATTACTTTTTTATACCTCCTTACTTTACTTTTCATGTAAGCTCTACTGAAGATTCCATTTTGCTACTAATGTATTTTGTAATTGCCATGGTGAATGCCGTGCTTACATTTAAAATCCGGCAAATTGAAAAAACTGGAAGAGCAAGGGAAGAAAGGGCGAACACCGTAAAACTTTATGATACATTATTGAATTCGCTTTCCCACGAACTGAGAACGCCAATTGCTACCATTATAGCTGCAACGGATAACCTGCAATCAAACAATAAAAATCTTACCAAGGCAAACAAAGAAGATTTGCTAACTGAAATATCGGTGGCATCTTTTCGCCTTAATCAGCAAGTCGAAAACCTGTTAAGCATGTCACGTCTGGAATCGGGATTTATTAAGCCAAAAAAAGACTGGTGCGATATTATTGAAATAATATATGCCGCTGTAAAAAGAATCGAAGAAAATAACGTTTCACAAAAAATCACTATAAACATAAATCCGGAACTATCTTTTTTCAAATTAGATAAAGGCATGATGGAGCAGATAATCTACAACCTGGTGAACAACGCGGTTCAATACACAAATGAAGATTGTGAGATTGGCATCATTGCTCAAGGTGGCGCTGATGTATTAGAGCTAGTAATAGAAGATAATGGAAAAGGGTTTCCCGAAGCCGAAATAGACAATGTATTTGATAAATTTTATCGTTTGCAGAATACTAAGACTGGCGGCACAGGTTTGGGATTATCTATAGTAAAAGGATTCACTGAGGCTATGGGGGGTACGGTGCGTTTACAAAATTTAAAGAAAGGAGGGGCCCGGTTTACCATTAGTCTTGCTGCGCAAATGTCAAATATAAAGAGCATCAAAAATGAATAAGGCGGAAATATTGATTATAGACGACGAAGCGCAGATACGCCGTTTACTGGCGATAACGCTGCAAAGCAACAGCTATTCGGTGAACGAGGCAAATAATGCAAAGAGTGGTCTTGTAACTGCAGAGAATCACCCGCCGGATATGATTATTTTAGACCTTGGGCTGCCTGATGAGGATGGGCAATCGGTTTTGCAAAAATTACGAGAATGGTACACAAATCCCATATTAATACTTTCTGTAAAAAACAGCGAAGATGAAATTATTACGGCATTGGATAATGGCGCCAATGATTACCTGGTGAAGCCTTTCAGAACCGGAGAGTTATTGGCACGCATTCGTTCTGCTTTGCGCAATGCCGCCGCAGAAGAAGGCGATTTAAAAATCAATTGCGGCGAAATACAAGTTGACCTGGAGGCAAGAACTATCAAAAAAAATAATGAGCCTATTAAACTAACGGCTACTGAATACCGTTTGTTATCCCTTCTTGCAAGGAACGAAGGAAAAGTGCTCACGCATCAGTATCTCTTGCGTGAAATTTGGGGTCCGGGGTATATCAACCAGTCACAGTACTTAAGGGTATTTGTTGCGCAGCTAAGAAAGAAAAT
>JBDSPQ010000382.1:0-2881 GCA_039930305.1 Ginsengibacter sp.
GTGTACGTTTTCGAACACCTGCATTTTTCCTCTTTCACATAAAGTATTGCTGATAAAGGGTTAGAGCGATGGCATGTCTCTTGTTCAACATGGTAAATCACCACCTGTGTAAAAGCGCTATAACTTAAGCCGCCTGTAGTGTAATTTTTGAGTAACAAAAGCCAGGTCGCTGCGTTACACCGATTGTAAGATGCTATAAAGCTCCTATGAAAATCTCCTGCTGATATTTATAAAATTATAAACGAATCGTTATGATAAAAAACTTATTACTGATTGCTTTACGCAATTTTAGAAAAGATAAATGGTACAGCCTTCTGAATGTGTTAGGCCTTACTATTGGCATTACTTTCAGTCTGTTCCTGATTTTTTATGTACGCGATGAATTGAATTATGACCGTTACAACAAAAAAGCTGATCACATATTCAGGATAGTTTCTTACATACAGGAGAAAGATAAAAACACCGATTGGAGTATAACACAGGCACCGCTTGCCGCCACCGTGAAAAGAGATTTCCCCGAGGTGGAAGAATCGGCAAGATTCATGGGTAGAGAGAGGACGTTGTTTAAGAACGGAGACAGGAGTTTTTATGAAACAAAAGTGTATTATGCTGACAGTACTGTCTTTAATATTTTCACTTACAACTTTTTTGACGGCGATGGCGTACATGCATTGAATGAACCCAACAACATTGTAATATCAAAAACACTTGCAAAAAAATATTTTGGAAATACATCTGCTATAGGTAAAAGCCTTCGCACAGTGTACGATGTGTACAAAGTAACCGGCGTAATTGAAGACGTTCCAAAAAATTCGCACCTGCGTTTCGATATGTTGATATCATGGTCTTCCATTCCGAAAAATCAATATGGTGGCGAGAACTGGGGCAGCTTCAATAATTACACTTATGTATTGCTAAAGCCCGGCAGTAACGCCAGCGCCTTCAATAAGAAGCTTGTGCCCCTATATGCAAAATATATGGCGCCGATTTTTGCACAATACAATGTAAAGATTCGTTACGGTGTGCAACCGATCACGGAGATTCACCTGCATAGCAAGCTGGAGCAGGAGCCGGAAGAACTTGGCAGCATGTCCTACATCTGGATATTTTCCGCGGTGGCGTTTTTTATGATGCTAATTGCCTCTATCAATTATATGAACCTCACGACTGCCAGGTCTGCCCGCAGGGCAAAAGAAATTGGCATTCGTAAAGTAACGGGCTCTACTAAAAGACAATTGGTGCTGCAGTTCTTAAGCGAGTCAGTGCTTACCGCTTTGATCGCTGTGTTATTAAGTGTGTTGCTCGTGATGCTGTTATTGCCTGCTTTCGATAGTATATCAGGCAAGTCTTTTACCATCGGCACATTGTTTCAGCCGTTCAATATTTTGTTGCTACTGGGTATTGGCTTATTTACAGGGCTTGTGGGTGGCAGCTATCCCGCATTTTATTTGTCATCGTTTCAGCCGGTGAGTATTTTGAAAGGTTCTTTATCAAAAGCATCGGGCAATGTAAACCTGCGACGCACGCTGGTTGTACTGCAGTTTGCTATTTCAATGATCATGCTTATCTGTACATGGGTCGTGTATTCCCAGCTTACGTATTTGCAAAAAAAAGATTTGGGTTTTGATAAAAGCCAGGTAATGACCGTAACAGTAAATACCGGCGAAGATGAGCGCGGTAAGATAAATTCAATGAATAATGATTTCCGCAGTATCGCAGGCGTGAAAGTCGTGGGCTCCGGAAACTCTTACCCTGGCAGTTCAAATCTTAACCTTAATCTTTTTTCGGTGCAAACCGACAGTGGTTATGCAGATAAAGGAATTGAATGCTATGCAATAGATGAGAACTTTTTACGTGCCTTAAATATTCCTGTAGTGAAGGGCCGCAATTTTACCAGCCTGGCAGATACGCTGCACAGCATAGTCGTAAATGAAGCCATGGCGCAGCATTTCGGCTGGAAAGAAGCCATCGGGAAACGAATAAAGTTTCCCGGCGACACTTCCGGCCAATACCTTGAAGTAATAGGTGTGGTAAAAAATTTCAACCAGAAATCATTATATAATCCTATAGCACCGCTACTGATGTTTTATGGCCCCAACGGCAATATGATCCAGCTAAAAATGAATACCGGCAATCTTAGTGCTACCATCGGGCAAGTAGGCAGCACCTGGAAAAAGTATTTTCCAAACCTTCCTTTTGAATATAAATTTTTGGATGAAGATTTTAATTCGCAATATGCCGCCGACCAGAAGCGCGGAAAAATATTCGCCGCTTTCTCTATACTAACGATCATGATTACCTGCTTAGGCCTGCTTGGCCTTACAGCATTTACCACGCAGCAAAAACAAAAAGAAATAAGCATACGCCGTGTAATGGGCGCCAGCATACCGCAGATTGTAAACCTTATAACCCGCAATTACCTGTGGCTTGCATTGATTGCCGCCGTTATTGCATTCCCGGTTGCCTATTATTTTATGCACAACTGGCTCAGCGTATTTTCTTACAGCGCCGGTTTATCTGTTCTTCCGTTTATTTTGTCTGCTTTCTTGATTGTGCTTACCGCCGTGTTGACTGCTATGTATCATTCAACAAGAGCAGCACTGGCAAGTCCGGCGAAGAGTTTGAGGACGGAGTATGGGAAAAAAGTTTTATACGATTATAAATGTGTTAGACTAAAGACTGCTTTTTCAAAAGCACCCAACACCAGCGCCGGAGATATCGCAATTATTTATTTCATTGGCGATCAAAGTTGTTCTTATAACAAATAATATCCCAGTCTTTTTCATCAAACAGCGACATATCAGGCATTTCAGCGATATGCATTATTTCGTATTGTTCTTCTATTTGGTTATAGAAATCTTCCCTTACTTCTGCAATACCG
>JBDSPQ010000383.1:0-4095 GCA_039930305.1 Ginsengibacter sp.
ATGGAGATTGCCCGGGCTTTTCTTACAAGTGAAGAGACCATTTCTAAAAGGCTTTACCGGACAAAAGAATTCTTCCGTCAGCATAAGATAAAATTGATTATTCCTTCTTTAGATGAAATAAAAAACAGGACAGATGCTGTATTAAATACCATATACCTTTTATTCAATGAAGGCTATAACTCTACTAACTCGGAGGAGCTGATCCGTAAGGACGTAATAGCGGAGGCCATGCTGCTTTGTAAAATGCTTACTGAAAATAGCAACACCCAATCACCGGAAGTATTTGCGCTCATGGCACTGATGTGTTTTCATTCATCACGGAGCGACAGCCGGTTGACGAAGGAAGGCGAGATCATTCTGCTGCCAATGCAGGACAGAAAAAAATGGAACCAGGCCATGATCAGCGAAGGCAATGAATATATGAACAGGGCTGCTTTTGGCGATTCGCTAAGCACGTATCATATAGAAGCTGCCATAGCGTATGAACATTGTTCCGCGAAAACTTTTAAAGAAACTAACTGGGCCAGGATCCTTGAATATTATAAGTGGTTGTGCAGTACTTCACCTTCACCGATAAATGAATTGAATAAGGCAGTGGCCGTTCTGGAATTGAATGGTGAAGTGGCGGCATTACAGGAATTGGAAGCAATAGTTGAAAGGAAAAAAATGGAGTCTTATTATTTATACCACAGCCTTTATGGCGAAATATATTCAAGGATGCAAAATTTACCAGCAGCAAAAAAATCTTTTGAAGTGGCTATTTCGTTAACTCATTCCATCACTGAAAAAAATATGTTGCGGAATAAAATCCTTGCATTATTGAATTGAGAAAACAGATCATAGCAATGCGTCATAAAGAACTTCAACCGGGTGCTTTGCTTTCATTCCGGTACCATCTTTTATTTGGTGACGGCAACTGGTGCCAGGCGCTGCAATGATTGTTCCTTCTGCGCTATTTCGTACAGCGGGGAACAATACCAGTTCGCCGATTTGCATAGATAATTCATAATGTTCTTTTTCATATCCGAAAGAGCCGGCCATACCGCAACAGCCTGAAGGAATAGTTTCTACTTCGTAGTTTTCCGGAAGTGAAAGAATTTTGGCTGAACTGCTCACTGAGATCAGCGCTTTTTGCTGGCAATGACCGTGTAGCTTTACCTTTCTTTTTTCCTTAGTAAAAACTTCCGGGCTAATGTTTCCATTATCGATCTCCTTAGCAAGAAATTCATCTATAAGGAAAACATTTTTTTCAAGCTTTTTGGCTGCCTCAAGGTTTTCATCATCGGCCAGATCAATATATTCATCAATAAAAGTGAGAATGGCGCTGGGCTCTATCCCGACCAAGGGTGTGTTCTCATCAATTATTTTTGAGAAAATAGAAATGTTTTTATTCGCTATTTTTTTAGCCTCCCTGAGCAAACCTTTCGAGAGGTATGTCCGGCTACTTTCTTCATGATCTGTAATCATCACTTTATAACCAAGTTTCTCCAACAGTAATACAGCTTTGATTCCAATTTCGGTATCATTATAATTGGTGAATTCATCGCAAAATAAGTACACGCTCTTAAGTTCATGGCTACCAGTTTTTTTTACATCTTTTTCTCTTTTACCAAACCACTTCCGCAGGGTAACGGTGTGCAACTCGGGCATAGAACGCTTTTCAGCAAACCCCGCAATCTTTTTAATCACTCTACCCAAATAGCGATTCGTAACGAAAAAATTATAGCAGCGGGGCAGGAGCGCGCCCAGCTTTGCAGAATTGGTAAAGTTGGCTATAAGCTTAGTGCGGAAAGGAATTCCGTTGGCATCGTAATAGTGTTGCAGGAATTCCGCTTTTAATTTCCCTACATCCACATTGGATGGACATTCCGATTTACAACCTTTACAGCTCAGGCAAAGATCCATCACATCATAAATTTCTTTATGATCAAAGCGGTTGGCTTTTGAAGAGTTGGTTAAAAATTCCCGCAGTATATTAGCCCTTGCCCTCGTTGTGTCCTTCTCATTTCGTGTAGCCATATACGATGGACACATAGTGCCGCCCGAAAGTTCCGTTTTTCGACAGTCGCCGGAGCCATTGCATTGCTCTGCATGTTGCAAAATATCCTGGTTACCAAACCTGAATACAGTTTTAAACTCCGGAGTGTGTTGCCCAGGCACATACCGCAACATAGTATTCATCGGGGGCGTTTCTACAATTTTATTTGGATTGAAAATATTATGCGGATCCCAGGCCTGCTTAATAGTTTTTAATAAGCGATAATTCTTTTCACCAATCATTTGCGGTATAAACTCACCGCGTAATCTTCCGTCGCCATGCTCACCGCTCAGTGAGCCGTTGTATTTCTTCACGAGTGTTGCTATTTCCTGCGCTATCATTCTAAAAAGCTCATTACCTTGATTTGTTTTAAGATTTATGATAGGCCTAAGATGAATTTCTCCTGATCCGGCGTGTGCATAGTGTACGGCATGCAGTTCGTACTTCTTTAGAATTTCATTAAACTCCTCTATATATGAGGGGAGATCATTTACATCTACAGCAGTATCTTCTATTACCGGCACGGCTTTAGCATTTCCCGGTATATTGCCCAAAAGTCCAAGTCCTGCCTTCCGAAGGTTCCAAATCTTTTTAGTATCGTTGCCGAACAATAAAGGAAAATGATACCCGAAGCCAGCTGCCCGCATTGCCAATTCCACCTCTTTTGCAATCGTGGAAATTTCTTCGCGGGTTTCGCGTTTAAATTCAATCACCAGGATGGCGCCCGGATCTCCCTGCACGAAAAACCTGTTTTTCCTTTGTTCAATGTTGTCCTTCGTGCACTCCAGAATATAACTATCTATTAGTTCCGAAGCACTTGGGTCATATTTCAATGCGACCAGGTTGGCACGTAAAGATTCGTCGATAGAATTAAAGTGAACACAAAGCAGGCCTGTTTCTTTGGGTGGGAGGGGAACTATATTTAGTTTGATTTCTGTAGTAAACGCCAATGTTCCCTCGGAGCCTGCAAGCAACTTGCAAAAATTAAATTCATTTCCTCCCGCCGTGAAGGGATCCGTTTCCAGTAATATATCGAGGGCATAGCCGGTATTCCTTCTGTGTATAGATTTTTTGGGATAGTGATTTCTAATTTCTTCCTGGTTTTCATAATTTGAGAGGATGCTTCTCGTAGTTTTATAAATCGTTCCCTCCAGAGAATCCTCTTCACATTTTCTATGAAAATCATTTGTACGCTGTGAATTGAAAACAGCCTCAGTCCCATCGCTTAAGAGGGCTTTCACTTCTATCGTGTGCTCCCTTGTGCTACCATATACCACAGAGTTAGATCCGCAGGAATTGTTCCCAACCATGCCGCCCATCATTGCACGGTTCGCTGTAGAGGTTTCGGGGCCAAAAAGAAAGCCATGAGTATTGAGATAAAGGTTTAACTCATCCCTGATTACGCCCGGCTGAACACGTACCCACCTTTCCTCTGTATTGAGTTCAATAATATTGGTAAAATATTTTGAAACATCAACAACGATTCCATGTCCTACTACCTGGCCTGCAAGGGAAGTGCCCGCTGTACGTGGTATAAGTGAGGTTCCTTCTGTCCTTGCAAAAGAGATCAACATTTTTAGATCAGCTACCGATTTGGGCACAGCGACGGCAAGAGGCATTTCTCTATAAGCTGAAGCATCAGTAGCATAAAGAATTCTCATTTTTTCATCATAAAAGAAATCTCCTTCTAATAATTTTGATAATTTCTTAAGCTTTTCCTTCATGTTCCGATTCATTTACGTGAAGTCGTAAAATTAGTGGGTTTTCAGATACACCTTAGCAGTAAAAGTTTTCAAAATGGATGGTCAGTTAATTTTTGATTTTGTACATAGCCTCAATTATAGAATAGTTTTAGATAAAACTTTGCTATGCATAGCCGTGATATGCGATCCTGCATCGTTGCAATAAAACATATGACTGCCCGTTTTAACGGCGCCGAAAATCATCTTTTTTTAAAATGAAAATCAGGGCATATTTTGGAATATTACAACTAAATTTGCCACCTGTTTTTGGGCGCCATGCTCCAAAAGTTTAAGTAAAATACCTTTATGAAAAAT
>JBDSPQ010000384.1:0-3034 GCA_039930305.1 Ginsengibacter sp.
CGCTTTTTAATATAGATGAAGCTGCGATTCCCAATGGCGTTGGAATTATGGCGTGGCTCGGCGCGTCAGTATCCCTTAAATGAATTGGCCACATTGCCTATCTTTACTACCCATTGATAAAAAGACCTGGAGAAGCAGGAAGTGATAACCAACCATATGCAAAAAAATTTTCGTAAACAGGAAGCACTGGATTACCATTCAAAAGGCAGGCCTGGGAAAATAGAAGTAATACCTACCAAATCAACCAAAACCCAAAGAGATCTTTCGCTGGCCTATTCCCCGGGCGTCGCTGTACCCTGCCTTGAGATTGCCGATAATCCGGAATCAGTTTATAAATACACATCAAAGGGCAACTTAGTTGGTGTGATCAGCAATGGTACGGCCGTATTGGGTTTGGGAGATATTGGCGCTGCCGCGGGCAAACCAGTAATGGAGGGGAAAGGCGTATTGTTTAAAATCTTCGCTGATATTGACGTGTTTGATATAGAAATTGACGAAAAAGATCCTGCCAAGTTTGTAGAGATTGTAGCCGCACTTGAGCCAACATTCGGCGGGATCAACCTCGAAGACATTAAGGCCCCGGAATGCTTTTATATTGAGAAGCATTTACGTGACCGTTTAAAAATTCCGGTGATGCACGATGACCAGCATGGTACAGCCATCATCAGTTCAGCAGCCTTGTTAAACGCATTGCAAATTCAACGTAAAAAAATAGACAAAGTAAAATTTGTAGTAAACGGGGCAGGTGCTGCAGCTATGGCCTGCATCCAGCTATACGAAGCAGTAGGAGCAAAAGCTTCAAATTTTACCATGTTTGATCGCAAAGGCGTAGTGCACGAGGGAAGAGAAGGGCTTGACGAAACCAAGAAAAGATTTGCGCAGGTAAAAAATCAGTCACTTACTCTTGATGAAGCAATGAAAGATGCGGATGTCTTTATCGGGCTAAGCGTTGGGAATGTGATTACTACGGAAATGGTAAAAAGCATGGCAAAAAATCCAATCGTATTTGCTATGGCTAATCCTGACCCGGAGATTACTTATGAAAAAGCTACCGGGGCAAGGAAAGATGTTATTATGGCAACAGGCAGAAGCGACTACCCCAACCAGGTAAATAATGTATTGGGCTTTCCGTATATATTTCGTGGTGCCCTGGACGTAAGGGCGACACAGATAAATGAAGCTATGAAGCTGGCAGCAGTAAAAGCGCTGGCGGAACTTGCCAAATTACCAGTACCCGACATCGTTACTATGGCTTACAACGAGAAAAGTATTGTTTTTGGTCCGACATACATAATTCCAAAACCGCTTGATAACAGGTTGCTATCTATAGTAGCGCCTGCTGTCGCAAAAGCTGCCATGGAAAGCGGCGTAGCCCGCGAGCCCATTACTGATTGGAATGCATATACGGTGGAATTGAATGAACGCCTTGGAATAGATAACCAGTTGCTGAGGATGATTGGAAATAAGGCCCGCAAAAATCCTAAAAAAGTTGTATTTGCTGAAGCAGAAAATCAGAAAATTTTAAAAACAGCACAACTGGTTTTGGACGAAGGGCTCGCTTTCCCAATATTATTGGGTGACCACGCCAAAATTCAGGTTATTGCTGCCGACAATGGAATTGAGCTGGAAGGGATGACAATTATCGATCCGAAAGGAGAGGAGTCTGTAGAAAGGAGGGCAAAGTATGCCGATATATTTTTTGAAAAAAGGCAGCGAAAGGGATTCAATTATTACGAGGCAAAGAAGATGATGCGCGACCGGTTATATTTTGGATGTATGATGGTAGAAACAGGTGAAGCTGACGCAATGATATCAGGCCTTTCCAAAAACTACCCCGATACGATACGGCCTGCACTGCAGATTATTGGCCTGGAAGCTGGCTCCAAAAAAGTTGCAGGGATGTATATTATGATGACTAAGAAAGGCCCGCTATTTCTTGCAGATACAACTGTAAACTTCAATCCAACTGCGGAAGAACTCGCTGATATTACCTTAATGGTGGCAAAGGAAGTCCGGAATTTTGGAATTAAGCCGGTGATTGCCATGCTTAGTTATTCTAATTTCGGTAGTAGTAATTCCCCGGAGGCTAAGTTAGTTGCCAAGGCCCGGGAAATCGTAAAGCAAAAAGATCCAACCCTGGTTGTAGATGGAGAATTGCAGGCTAATGTGGCATTTAATAAAGAAATGATGAAAGATAACTACCCTTTCAGTGAGCTGGTGGATAAAGATGTGAATGTCTTGATTTTCCCTAATCTTGCTGCGGGTAATGTTGCTTACAATCTTTTGCAGGAGGTGGGTGGTGCTGATGCCATTGGGCCGGTGCTACTGGGCTTAGCAAACCAGTGCACATTCTTCAATTGGGCAGTCATGTAAGAAGTATTTACAATATGGTATTGATAGCCGTAGTAGATGCACAAATGAAATGTAAGTCGAATGCTGATTTGCCGGAAATCCCTGCAAGAAGATGGAAGCGTATAAAAGAACCCGCAGGGGAAGGATAATATTTTACTTTTCTACAAATTCCGCAAATGTTCAGGTAACTTTTTTGAGAAATTACCCGTAAGAAGTTTGGTCTCTTTATTCTGAGCGTACTTTAAGAGTTAAAGCACTAATCAATTAAAAATCACACATACTTTTACATTTCATAGATTTTCTTTTGAAATAAAATATTTATAAAGATGAAATTGTTTTCAAGCATAGGCAGTTACATTTTAATGATCAAAGGAATGTTTACCAAACCTGAGAATTTTAAAATGTATTGGAGAGAATTGATGCATCAATCAGCAGAGATTGGAATAGGCTCACTTGGAATCGTTTCAGTTATTTCTTTATTCATGGGTGCCGTAAGTGCTGTGCAGACTGCCTACCAGCTTACCAGTCCGCTGGTATCCAAAGAGACCATTGCACAAATCGTACGTGATACAGTCATCTTAGAGTTTGCTCCTACATTAGTTTGTATTGTACTGGCTGGCGTGGTAGGCAGTAAAATTGCAGGGGAGCTTGGGAATATGAGGGTTAGTGAGCAAATTGATGC
>JBDSPQ010000385.1:0-6934 GCA_039930305.1 Ginsengibacter sp.
ATCAAGGAAGTCGGTATCTTTTTTTACAATCTCGTAGCCTGAAGGGGAGAAGAAGGTTATTATAACAGAAACGTCAGGATAGATTTCCTTAAGTTCTTTTAAAACCGGGCGTCCTTGCTCGAATTCACCGAGGCTGGCACAATGCATCCAAATCCTTGTGCTATTTTTTGGTTTGACTAATTCATTAGCCTTAGCAAAAAAGTTTTTCCTTCCATTTACCCAAAGCTTTGCCTTTTTATTCCATAAAGAAGCAACACGAATACCGGCGGAATAGAAGAACAGGAAGAGGTGATAAAAAATAATCAATTAAGATTTTTTGCGACAAAACTAAAGTCTTCCGGTGAAGTATTTGCTAATAATTACCGATTTCCAATTCTTAATTCAATTGTTATCTTTGCACCCTTTTGAAAACTGACATGAAACCTCTGCAAATGGTGGATCTGAAGCAGCAGTACCTCCACATCAAAAATGAGGTAGATACGGCTATAGCTGATGTTATCCAAAGCGCCCTGTTTATCGGCGGCCCCCAGGTGAGCAAATTTTCTTCTGCACTGTCTACCTACCTGAATGCCAGGCATGTAATTCCATGCGCTAACGGTACCGACGCTTTACAGATCGCTATGATGGCGCTTGATCTCCAACCGGGAGATGAAGTAATTACACCTTCTTTTACATATATCGCTACCACAGAAGTAATAGCGCTGCTGAAATTACAACCGGTATTTGTAGAAGTGGATCCAAAGACATTTTGCATAGATCCGGCAGCCATCCGAAAAGCCATTACACCAAAAACAAAAGCAATTGTTCCCGTTCATTTATATGGCCATTCGGCTGATATGGCCGCCATTATGAAGATCGCTGAAGAGTACAATCTTTTTGTAATAGAAGATGCAGCCCAGGCAATTGGCGGCGACATTTATTTGCCGGATGGCTCCGCAAAGAAGGCGGGAACTATTGGTACGATAGGTTGTACATCATTTTTCCCAAGTAAAAACCTGGGATGTTATGGCGATGGTGGAGCAATATTTACAGACGATGATGTACTGGCCGAAAAATTACGAATGATCGCCAATCATGGGCAAAGGACAAGATACTACCATGAGATGATTGGCTGTAATTCAAGGCTTGATGCACTGCAGGCTGCAATATTAAATATAAAACTTCCGTTATTGGATGGCTATATAAAAGCCAGGAGAAAAGTTGCTGATTACTATGATAATGCTTTCGCAGGAAACGAGCGGATTGAAATACCATTCAGGGCAGACTATTGCAACCATGTATTTCATCAGTATACCCTCATTTTAAAAAATGTTGACAACGCAAGAAATTTCCGGGATGAACTTTCAACTTTTCTTTCAAAGAATGATGTGCCATCAATGATATACTACCCCGTACCGGCGCACAGGCAACAAATGTTTGCTGACATGGGCGGTAGTGGATATCGGCTTGAAACAACGGATTGGCTGACGGGAAGAGTGATTTCCCTGCCAATGCATACAGAAATGGATGAAGATCAAATGGAATATGTTACACAAAAAGTTTTAGAATATATAAATAATACAAACCCTAAAAAAATAACAAAATGAACATCGCTGTAGTCGGAACCGGATATGTAGGTTTAGTCACCGGAACTTGTTTTTCAGAAACAGGAAATACTGTTACCTGCGTGGATATCGATAAACAAAAAGTAGAAAAATTATCTTCAGGCCGGATTACGATTTATGAGCCGGGCCTTGAAAAAATCTTTTTAAGAAATGAAAAAGAAGGACGCCTTAAATTCACAACTTCCCTTGAAGATGCGATCAAAGATGCCCGCATTGTATTTCTTGCCCTGCCGACCCCTCCCGATGAGGACGGAAGTGCAGACCTTAAGTATGTCCTAAAGGTGGCCCATGATATCGGTAAACTGCTGAAGAAAGATGAATACAAAATCATTATTAATAAAAGTACTGTGCCTGTGGGTACAGCAGATAAAGTAAGAAATGCAATTTTAAAAAGCGCCGGGGAGTCGAATAACGACGGTATCGAAGAGGCATTCGATGTGGTAAGTAATCCCGAATTTTTAAGAGAAGGCGTTGCGGTAGATGACTTCATGAAGCCGGACAGGGTGGTTATCGGAACTTCATCAGAAAAAGCTAAAAAATTGCTGGGTGAACTTTATGCGCCTTTTGTGAGACAAGGAAATCCCATCCTTTTCATGGACGAAAAATCTTCTGAACTTACAAAGTATGCAGCGAATTCATTCCTGGCTACAAAAATTTCTTTTATGAATGAAATAGGTCAGTTGTGCGAAAAATTAGGCGCTGATGTGGATATGGTAAGGAGAGGTATTGGCAGTGACGAGAGGATTGGGAGAAGGTTTTTATTTCCAGGCATAGGCTACGGCGGAAGTTGCTTCCCCAAGGATGTAAAAGCTTTGGCTAAATCTTCGCACCAGGCTGATTATGATTTTAAAATTCTTGAAGCAGTAATGCAGGTGAATGAAGTACAAAAACATCATCTGATCCCAAAAATCAAAAAATATTTTAATGATGATCTAAAAGGCAGAAAGTTTGCTATGTGGGGCCTGGCTTTCAAACCGAATACAGATGATATAAGGGAAGCGCCGGCTTTAACAATGATCGACGAGCTGGTAGCCGCAGGTGCAACGGTTTGTGCCTTTGATCCGGAAGCAATGCCTAATGTGAAAAAAGAAATTGGTGATAAAATCTCGTATACGGATAACCAATACGATGCACTTGAGAATGCGGATGCATTAATTATCGCAACCGAATGGAGTGAATTCAGAACGCCTGATTTCAACAGGATGAAAACCATGTTAGTTGACAATGTAATATTCGATGGCAGGAATCTTTTTGACCTGGCCCGGATTGCTGAATTTGGATTTCATTATGAGAGTGTAGGCAGAAAGGTTGTACCCCGCGCGGATAAAGCAGCCGAAGCAGCGCCAATTTTATAAAGCGGGGCCTTGTTTATTCAAGAGCTTACAGCCTTTGCCGGGACACAATTGTTTTTTCTTCCGCAATCTATACCGGAAGCCACACCGTTGATATATATTTTATATGAATAATAAAGCATCATCCACAGACTCAATGGAAAGTTTTGCTACCCCAAACCTGGCAGGCAAACGGATTTTAATTACCGGTGCCGCAGGGTTTCTTGGTTCCCATCTCTGTGATCGGTTTATTAAAGAGGATATGCATGTAATAGGAATGGACAATCTTATTACCGGAGATCTAAAAAATATCGAACACCTTTTTAAGTTAAAGGAATTTGAATTTTACAATTGTGATGTTTCAAAATTTATTTATGTACCTGGTGAGCTCGACTATATACTTCATTTTGCTTCGCCGGCGAGCCCGATAGATTATTTAAAAATTCCCATACAGACTTTGAAAGTGGGTTCATTGGGTACGCACAATTGCCTTGGATTGGCCTTAGCCAAGAAAGCAAGAATTTTGGTCGCTTCTACCAGCGAAGTGTATGGTGACCCGTTAGTACACCCGCAAAGCGAAGACTATTGGGGAAATGTAAATCCTATCGGACCCCGCGGCGTGTACGATGAAGCAAAGCGATTCCAGGAAGCCATTACCACAGCTTATCATACTTTTCACGGCTTAGAGACGCGAATTGTCAGGATATTCAATACTTACGGGCCACGCATGCGGCTGAATGATGGAAGGGCGTTGCCGGCATTTATAGGCCAGGCGTTACGGGGAGAAGACCTGACTGTATTTGGCGACGGAAGCCAAACAAGAAGTTTCTGTTATGTTTCTGACCTGGTAGAAGGAATATTCAGGTTGTTGTTGAGTGATTATGCTATGCCGGTAAACGTAGGGAATCCGGACCAAATCACTTTGAAGGAATTTGCGGAAGAAATTATTTCTCTTACCGGTACCAAACAAAAAATTGCCTATCATCCTTTGCCGCAGGATGATCCTAAACAGAGGCAGCCCGACATCTCAAAAGCTAAGAAGCTCCTCAAGTGGGAGCCGAAGGTTGACCGCGCTGAAGGGTTAAAGATTACCTACGATTATTTCAAATCGCTTACAAAGGATGATCTATATAAATTGCCTAAGGAATTTGAGAGCAAAAGGTAATTTCGCAAGGGTTTTCAAACCGTAAAAAAAATATTTTTTCCTCTAATAGTCTTATTAAATCGACTCCTTTCTTATTTTCTTCAGTTATTTGCCGAACTTGCGCCCTGTTTTTAAATTGATGATACCTGGGCTGCGGGTCAGGGGTAAAGAAAAGATATGTATAAGGATTTAATTGAAAAGAAAAAGAAGTTAGCGGTTATTGGTTTGGGTTATGTTGGTCTTCCCATCGCGCTGGAATTTGCAAAAAAAATCTCCGTAATTGGTTTTGATACAAATGATTCGAGGATCGAATTAATGAAACAAGGAATCGATCCCAGCAAGGAATTGGAAAAGGAAAATTTCAATGATTGCGATATCACGTTTACCAGCAGCCTTGATGAGCTACGTGAAGCTGCGTTTTTTATAGTAGCGGTTCCCACACCAGTAGATGTAAATAATGTCCCTGATCTTGTGCCCGTTCTTCGCGCCAGTGAAACAATTGGTAAGGTGGTAAAGAAAGGCGATTATGTAGTATATGAAAGTACGGTCTATCCCGGTTGCACCGAAGAGGATTGCCTTCCTATAATTGAAAAGCTTTCCGGTTTAAAGAATATAATCGATTTTAAGATCGGCTATTCACCCGAACGAATTAATCCGGGTGATAAAGAACACACACTTTCCACCATTATAAAAGTGGTCAGTGGGTGTGATGCAGAAAGTCTGGACACTATTGCAAAAGTATATGAACTCGTGGTGAGTGCGGGGGTGCATAAGGCTTCATCGGTGAAAGTAGCCGAAGCGGCTAAAATAATTGAAAACACGCAGAGGGATTTGAATATTGCACTTATGAATGAGCTCTCCATCATATTTGATAAAATGAATATCAATACATTCGAAGTGCTGGAAGCTGCTGGTACTAAATGGAACTTTTTGAAATTTCAGCCTGGACTTGTCGGCGGACATTGCATAGGCGTAGATCCGTACTATCTTACTTTCAAATCAAAAAAACTTGGTTATAACTCGCAGGTGATACTGGCCGGCAGAGAGATAAACGATGGCATGGCAGGGCATGTGGCTAAAAAAATCCTTCAGCATATCATTAAGCATAATGGTAGTCTGAAAGAAGCGAAAGTGTTAGTAATGGGAGCAACATTTAAAGAAAATGTAAGTGATATCAGGAATTCAAAAGTCGCTGATGTAGTAAAGGAGTTACAGTCTTATTCTCTCCAAGTACACGTTACAGATCCGCATGCAAGTAGTGAGGAGTTAATGCATGAATACGGATTTGACCTTACGAAAGATCTTGCAAACGATTACGAAGCGGTAATATTAACTGTACCGCACAAAGCATATCTTGGGATGGATGATAAGGCATTTTCAGAAATTACGAAACCGCATGCTTTGATTGCAGATCTCAAAGGCATTTTTCGAAACAAAATACACAGCCGCAAATATTGGAGTTTATAATAAATCAGCATTAAAGTTTAAAAATATTGACTAACAAATTTCACGACGTTGAATTAAACAACCACGCTTTCCTCGTGACCGGTGGCGCAGGATTTATCGGCAGTCATATAGCTGAATATCTTTTAAAAAACGGCGCTGGCAAAGTAAAGGTGCTTGATAATTTTTCTAATGGATTTGAGTCAAACCTTGCCATACTCCGTAAATATGAGGGATTTGAATTTTTGGAGGGAGATATAAGGGACATAAATATTTGCCGGAAAGCTTGTGAAGGTATTCACTACGTAAGCCACCAGGCAGCGCTGGGATCAGTGCCGCGTTCTATTAAAAATCCGTCTGATACCAACGACGTAAATGCAGGCGGATTCGTAAACATGGTAAAAGCTGCTGCAGAAAACCAGGTGAAGCATTTCGTGTATGCTTCGTCATCTTCTGTTTATGGCGATGATCCCTCATCGCCCAAAAAGGAAAATCACACGGGCAATTGCTTATCGCCCTATGCCGTCTCTAAAAAAACGAATGAATTATATGCCTCGGTTTTTTCAGGACTGTATAATATACCCTTAACTGGTTTCAGGTACTTTAATATTTTCGGTCCACGCCAGGACCCGTCAGGCCCTTATGCCGCGGTGATACCATTATTTGTAAAAGCAATCCTTACCGGTACCCCGGCATATATAAATGGCGATGGCGATCAAACACGCGATTTCACCTTCGTTGACAATGCGGTTCAGATAAATATCAAAAGCATGCTCACCAAAAATGAAGCAGCATTTAATAAAGTGTATAACGTAGCAGTGGGTGAAAATTTTTCTATAAATTATCTCTATAATTTTATTCGCGAAAATTTACAAAGCGCCCAGGAGCCCGTTTATAGGGAGCCACGTGCCGGCGATATCAGGAATTCCCTCGCCGATATTTCCCTGGCGAACGGGTTATTAGGCTATGTTCCCACGGCAAAATTTAATGACGGTTTATTAAAAACAATTGAATATTTTAAGCAGCTTTACTCGATGTAAATTTGGCTATTTTACAGCAATATCTTAGTACGATGGCTTTTGAAAAAACAGGTTTCCCCGGATTGTTGGTTTATCATCCCAATGTATTTGACGATAAACGCGGCTATTTCTTTGAAAGTTACAACCAGAAAATTTTTTCAGATGAAGGAGTTTCCATTCAATTTGTGCAGGACAACCAGGCGAGTTCATCTTATGGAGTTATCAGGGGCCTTCATTTCCAAAATGCCCCTTTTGCACAAACAAAACTAATTCGTGTGTTACAGGGAAGTGTTATCGATGTTGCGGTGGATATCCGAAAAAATTCCCCCACTTTCGGTAAGGCGTACACGATTGAATTATCAGCTCAAAATAAAAAGCAGTTATTGATTCCGA
>JBDSPQ010000386.1:0-3267 GCA_039930305.1 Ginsengibacter sp.
TCCGGAATGTTCACAAGAATCAGCTTGCCATCCGGTTCCTGCGGCATCCAACGCATCCTGTTCATATTGATCAGAATTTGTTTCACTCTATCCACCGCGGAGACGTTCATCTCTTTTAGGAGAGAGGCAGATAGTTTTCCATCGGCAGTGTACCCATAACGGGTTTGAAAATTTTTAATACCGTTTTTCAAAGTATCATTAATACGATCAGTGGTATCGGCTACCGCTGCATCGCCGGTGAGATATAGAAGTCGTTTCATGGATATGATGTCAGGTGAGGATTTACCTTCTTTATATGCCTTCAAATCCTTTGACAATTCAGGCCAGCCACCATTACGGGCTATCGTTGTATATTTATCAAGTTGGTCTTTTAATAATTTATACGACTCATTAATATCAGCGAAATATTTATCGTCTTTGTGCTTCTTATTCAGTAAGGAATCTGACAGGTACAGCGGGTCAACTTTTTTGAATGGGATGAATCTTTCCATTTCCTTTCTCTTCACATAGCCTTTTTCATAATTCGTCCTGGTGTAGTCAATCAGGTTCAAGGTCAATTCGAGTTCCGTACTTCTCATAGATTTGTCGGTGGCGCCTATTGTAAGATCTTCGTCGTTCATAAGCGCGTCCATGCGTTTTTGAAACTGTTTGCTTTTACCGGCAGTATCACCGGAATAGTTTTTTAAACACCAAAATCCCAGTGCCTGCTCCGTCAAGCCACCCGTGTTGAACCAGGCATATTGATAGTTGCGGGTATTATAGAAACTGCGAACGCGGCGTGATACGGAATCAGGGATATTGTTTTTAGATAAAAAATCTTCTACAGCCATACTATCAAGAAAAACATTGTTAAAAGCATTCTCTTTTGTAATGCTGTAATCTCTTTTGCTTATTTTTTTCTGTTTTGGGCCATCCTCATCTGAAGAGGACGACGAGGAAGAACTGTCAGAGTCAAAACGACTTCCCGAGCTTTGGCAAGACGCAAAAAGAACGAGTGAACAAAGAGTGGCGGTGATTAAATTTTTCATAAGGATTGGTGTTACAAATTGTGTGCCTTTCATTTTAGAGGTTAAAATCAGGCGCAATATTAATACTCTTTTTTCTAAATTGCACGTATGCGAAAGTTTGAAGACACTTACCGGCATAAGGGATTGCGTAAAAAGCTGATTGAAACTATCCGTTATAAAGGCATCAACGTTGAAAGTGTGCTACAGGCAATGATGAATATTCCGCGCCATTTTTTCCTCGATACCGCCCTTGATCATATAGCTTATGAAGACCGGGCATTCCCTATCCAGGAAGGTCAGACGATATCACAACCCTATACAGTTGCATACCAGACACAATTGCTGGAAATAAAACCTTATGATAAAATTCTCGAAATTGGTACCGGCAGTGCATACCAGGCCAGTGTGCTTGCAGAACTTGGCGCCGTGGTTTATACCATCGAAAGGCAAAGAAATCTATATGAGAAGAATAAGACTTTTATACTGAGATCTAAATATCCTAATATTAAATTCTTTTATGGTGACGGCTTTGAAGGGCTTCCAACCTATGCACCTTTCGATAAAATTCTGATAACTGCCGCGGCGCCATTTGTTCCCCCTAAACTCCTGGAGCAACTAAAGCCAGGTGGTATGATGGTAGTTCCCCTGGAAGATGATGGCCTGCAAAAAATGATGCGAATTAAAAAACTACCCAACGGCGAATTTGAAGAAATTGCCTTGTCCAATTTTTCGTTCGTACCGATGCTGAAGGGCAAAAATTAAATTCACTTGACGAGGTGCGCGACTGGCGGACAGACGATTCTCTTAATCTCCCCCGGGACGATGTCCACAAGTCTTTGTAGTAATTTAGAAGATGTTATTATTCGCCTTTAATTCCCCTGGCTACGCAAATGCAGGGTTTTCATTGTCCAATATTTTAACTGTGTTATTATATAATTCTATCGCCGCCGCAGGTGTTTCTGCAATGCAAAGAACCCCGAGTTTGCCGTATTGCGAAAGTGCGCTTATCATGTGGAACATAACGCCCTGCTGCGTGCTTCCATTGTAGAGGAGCTCGTTTGCTGTAGCTAACTCTATAAGATCATGCGGGGTGAGGCCCTTGTATTTTTCGCTTTGCAGGTTGTCAGAAAAATAATAATAACGTGTTTGTCCCGTAGCCGTCAGGTAGGTGGCCTTTTCAGGATCATAATTTCCATCAGTCAGGTATTGCAGCATAAGGTAAGGGTGAGTAGTGCCGCCTTTGCGCAAATTTATTTCAATGGCGTTATGCTCCCATTTATCTTTGTTCTTCACCGAAATAAAATCAATGGAGAACCTTCCGAGCACCCCATATGTCTTGAGTCTTTCCATAACGCATTTTCCTAAGGCACCTATCTCTGTTGCATATTCTTTGTTGGCGGGAAAATGAGCCCCGAGAAAAACGTGCCCGATCTTCCCTCCTATCACCTGGTCGTGGGTGGAGATCAATTCGGTCTCTCCTATAGGGGTTATGCGGCATTGCACTGAGGGAAATACTTTTGTTTCGCCTTCTATGAATGCTTCCACGATTCCACCCATGTCGGAAAGTTTGGAGATAAAAGTTTTATAATCCAGATCGTGGGCTACTATTTCCAGGCGAACCGGGAGTTCACGCTTTATCCAGAGTTCCAGTGCTTCTTGTGCCGGTGCACCTTCAAATGAAAAAACTGCATTTCCTTCGCCTGAAAATCCATCGTTTAATTTCACGACCGCTTTATTCAATTGCGGAAATGCCCTTCTAATTTTTGACAGCGCCGCAATTACATCCTCTTCATTTTTACAATCCTCGAAGCCGGGTGGCGTTGGTACCCGGCATTCTTTAAAAATTTTCCGGCTCATACTCTTTGAGCCGAGATACAAGAGGTCAGGGTCACAACCAAATAAAGGAATATTTAGTTTGACCGCCAGCCGGCGCTCCGCCTCTGTCACGTTGAAGCAGGCCATGTGGGCGGTATGCCCTGTTGGAATACATTTACGGATGCGTTCCAAAAGCCTGGGCCGTTCAAGAATTTTTTCGGTG
This sequence comes from Ginsengibacter sp., assembly GCA_039930305.1. GTDB lineage: Bacteria > Bacteroidota > Bacteroidia > Chitinophagales > Chitinophagaceae > Ginsengibacter. The sequence goes on from JBDSPQ010000386.1 coordinate 3,046, forward strand.
AGAGATTTCGCTGATGCATCGAAGCAACTTAATGTTTGAAGGCGCTGGCGTGCATGGTAACCGGTAATACCAGGCAGCAGGTGGAGGTAGTAATCCATAATGACATCATGCACGGGCATACTGGTTACGTAGATCACATGCGTATTAGGCATGCGTAGCAGCAAAAGGAGGCTCAGCATCCTTTCCTCATAATAATTAACTCCGTCAATCTTGGCCAGAATT
>JBDSPQ010000387.1:0-6034 GCA_039930305.1 Ginsengibacter sp.
AGTGATTGTTTACCGTGGCGGCGTGGCCGATTTTAATATTGTGGTTACCGGCGAAAGAGATTCGGCCAAAGTAGAAATTTTAAAGGGGCTCGCCGTGGGTGATACTATTATTACTACCGGCATTCTGTCCATCAAGCCGGGCATGAAAATTTCCATTTCAAATCTTAAAAAGCAGGATTAAGTGAATATCTCCCATACAAGTTTGCGGCGGCCTGTTTTTGCCATTGTAATGAACCTCATTATTGTGCTGTTCGGCGTAATTGGTTTTAAGTTTCTTGGCGTGCGGGATTATCCCGCCATCGATCCGCCTAACATTTCCGTACGCACTTCATATTCTGGCGCGAACTCCGATATTATTGAATCACAAATCACGGAACCGCTGGAAAAAGCGATAAACGGTATCGCCGGGGTTAAAAATATTACTTCGTCCAGCAGCCAGGGCAGCAGTAATATCAACGTAGAATTTGAACTGAGCGTGGACCTGGAAGCTGCGGCAAATGATGTAAGGGATAAAGTATCACAGGCTTCCCGCCAATTGCCCCAGGATATAGACGCACCGCCGGTCGTATCCAAAGCCGATGCCAGTGCGCAACCTATAATAGCGCTGACTGTACAAAGTAGTTCCCGAAACCTGCTGGAGGTAACAGAATATGCGAATAACAAGATCGTGGAACAATTGCAAACTATTCCGGGCGTAAGCTCGGTAAGTGTTTGGGGAGAAAAACGCTATGCCATGCGTATCTGGCTAAACCCGGATAAGCTGAATGCCTACCAGCTAACAGGAGATGACATACAGCAGGCATTGCTTACACAGAGTGTTGAACTCCCGGCAGGAAAAATTTATGGTAACACAACCGAACTCACCGTCCGCACTTTTGGAAAATTGAATACGGAAAACCAGTTTGCAGACCTGGTGATCAAAAATATAAATGGCGTTAACGTAAAGCTCAAGGATGTAGCCGATGTAGTGCTAGGGCCGGAAAATGAACAATCGGGTCTGAAAGAAAGTGGCACGCCCATGATCATGTTGGCGATTGTGCCACAGCCGGGATCAAATTATGTGTCCATATCTGATGAATTTTATAAGCGTCTCGACCAGATCAAAAAAGAGGTGCCCGCAGACATGAAGCTTGATATCGGGATGGATCAAACAATCTTCATTAAACGCTCAATTTCTGAAGTCCAGGAAACCCTGATCATTTCCCTGATACTGGTAATCCTGATCATCTATTTGTTTTTTCGCGACTGGATAATAGCCTTGCGCCCATTATTAGATATACCTGTATCGCTTATCGGGGCTTTCTTTATTATGTACCTGTGCGGCTTTACCATCAATGTACTTACGCTGCTCGCGATCGTACTGGCTACGGGCCTCGTGGTGGATGATGGTATCGTGGTCACGGAAAATATCTTTAAAAAGATGGAAGCCGGTATGAACAAATACCAGGCTGCCCGGGAAGGCTCAAAAGAAATTTATTTTGCCGTTATCTCTACGTCCATCACGCTGGCAATCGTTTTTTTACCGATCATTTTCCTGGAAGGCTTTGTTGGCCGGCTCTTTCGTGAATTTGGAATTGTAGTGGCTGGCGCGGTGCTTATATCAGCATTTGTTTCGCTCACGCTTACGCCCGTACTAAACGTAAAGCTTACGCGAAAAAAAATGGGTCATTCCTGGTTTTATAAAAAAACGGAACCCTTCTTCACCGCGATGGAATCGGGTTATAAAAATAACCTGGCAAAATTCATGAATATAAAGTGGGCAGCCTTCATTGTAATAGCAGGTTGTTTCGCAATGATATGGATTATTTTTTCTACGATTCCCTCAGAGCTGGCGCCAATGGAAGACCGAAACCAGTTTCGCCTGAGTGTGACTGCACCAGAAGGCACCTCCTATGAATACATGGATTCTTATATTGATAGCCTGAACCAGGTTATTATAGATTCCGTGCCGGAAAAATTAAAAATCATCAGCCTTACAGCGCCGGGTTTTGGCGGGGGTGCTACCAACAGCGGATTTATACGGGTCTCACTTACCGATCCGAAAGAAAGGAATCGGTCGCAACAGGAGATCGTCGATGCGGTGAACAAAACATTGAGACGCTACCCGCAGGGCAGAGCATTCGCGATACAGGAACAAACCATTTCAGTGAGCCGGCGAGGTGGCCAGCCCATTCAATTTGTGCTGCAGAATAATGATTTTGAAAAAATACGAACCGTACTGCCGCAATTCCTCGACGAAGCAAATGCCAGCCCGGTATTTGAAGGTGTAGATGCCGATCTGAAATTCAATACACCGGAACTGCGTGTAAACATCGACCGCCTGCGGGCCAGTGAACTTGGGATAAGCGTAGGCGATATATCCAGGGCGCTGGAACTCGCTTATAGCGACAGGCGGTTTGGCTACTTCCTTAAATCGGGAAAGCAATACCAGGTGCTGGGCCAGGTGGATAGAAATGAAAGAGATGATCCTAATGACCTGAGCAAATTAATGGTCAGAAATTCCAGGAATGAAAATATCCGTTTAGACAACCTGGTGAATACGACCGAAGCCTCGGCACCACCGACAATCTATCATTACAATCGCTACAAATCCGCTACCATATCTTCCGGCCTGGCAGAAGGATACACCGTCGGCGACGGAATAAAAGAGATGGACCGGATCTCAAAAAAACTTTTAGACGATTCGTTTACCACGGCCCTCAGTGGTACATCCCGCGACTATGCCGAAAGTTCCGGCAACACGCTTTTTGCTTTTGTGCTGGCACTTATTCTCATTTACCTCGTGCTGTCGGCGCAGTTTGAAAGTTTTGTAGACCCTTTCATCATTATGATTACGGTACCGCTGGCCCTTGCGGGAGCGCTGCTCTCGCTTTGGATATTCGACCAGACATTTAATATATTTTCTCAAATAGGGATGATCATGCTTATTGGCCTGGTTACAAAAAATGGTATCCTGATTGTAGAATTTGCTAACCAAAAAAGAAAGGCCGGAGTGCCGAAAGTACAGGCAGTAGTGGAAGCGGCATCTGCCAGGATGCGGCCCATCCTCATGACAAGCCTCGCTATGTCTCTCGGCGCGTTACCATTGGCACTCTCTATCGGCGATGCCTCTACCAGCCGCATTCCGTTGGGCGTTGTGATCGTGGGCGGTATTTTATTTTCCCTGATACTTACCTTGTACGTGGTGCCGGCTATGTATGCCTTTCTTTCATCAAAAAAGAAACCTTTGCATGAAGCGCTTTAGAATCTTAATATTCTTTTTTTGTCTCCGGCTTTTTTTTCCCTTTGAAAAAAATTACGCCCAGGATACCCTGATGACAGTCGACGAAGCCATCGCTGTGGCTATTGAACATAATTTTGGTGTCACCATCAGCAGGAACTCTGTTGATATTGGCAAAATTCAAAACAACTGGGCGAATGCGGGCGCGATACCGGTGGTGAGTGCTACAGTAAATAAAGTGATTGGTATAAACAACCTGCAGCAGCGCCTGAGCAATGGCACGGTTACCAATAAGAACGGAACAACCACGCAAAACTTTAATGCCGGCTTAGCGGTAAACTGGACTGTTTTCGATGGCTTTCGCATGTTTGCCACTAAAAGAAAACTGGAAGAATTAGAGCGGAATGGAGAATATGTATTCAGACAAAATCTGAATAAAACACTGTACAATGTCATTTCAGATTATTACAATGTAGTAACGATCAGGGAACAGCTTCAATCCACACTGGAGCAAATCAGGTTATACCAGGACAGGTACACACTTGCACAGCGGCGTTTTGAAATAGGCACAGGCGCCAAATATGAGGTACTGGAATCACAGGTCGATATGAATGAACAGCAGTCAATTTTATTATCGCTTCAAAACTCATTTGCCCTTGCAAAAATCACCCTCAGTAATACCATGGGCGTCCGCCCGGATACTTCCTATAATGTGGTGGATAGCATCGTGATCAACGAGCTCCCCACTATAGATGACGCTCAACAACAAATTGAAATGCAGAACCCGGATATACTTCTTGCAAATAGTAATTTGAAAATTCTGTTTGAAACAAAGAAAGAATACCGGGCACAAATGTTTCCCGTCGTGACACTGAATGGCTTTTATAATTTTGCAAGAAACAGGAACGGGGCAGGATTCACTTTATTCAACCAGACATACGGGCCATCAGGCTCCGTTGGAGTTTCTGTTCCACTCTTCACCGGGGGGCTTGCCCGTCAGCAGTTAGCAGTGTCCGATATCCTGATACGGAACCAGGATGTGACCATTGCTGAAACAAAAAATAACGTCCAGACCGCCCTCACTAATGCATACATTAATTACCATAATTCGCTTAAGATCGTTGCGCTCGAAAAGAGCAACCTGCAGCTAGCTGCTGAAAATATTTATATTGCTACAGAACGTTTCAGACAATTAAATATCACTTCTGTGGAACTAAGGCAAATACAAATAAGCTACAGTGACGCCAAGAACCGGCTCTACAACGCATTGTACCAGGCAAAGCTGGCTGAAGCACAAGTAGCTTTGCTGACAGGAAATATTTCCGGTTTGTAAATTTTGGGAGTTTCATAAATATTTCAAAGGACATACATTTGCAGCATGTCAATACAAGTAGGAATTATAATGGGCAGCGACAGTGACTTACCTGTCATGCAAGCTGCTGCCGAAATTTTAAAAAAATTTGAAGTTGGTTACGAGATAACCATCGTTTCGGCGCATCGCACACCGCATCGTATGATCGATTATGCATCAAACGCAAAGAGCCGGGGAATAAAGGTAATTATTGCTGGTGCCGGCGGCGCTGCACATCTGCCCGGTATGGTCGCGTCGATCACGGTGTTGCCGGTTATTGGTGTTCCCATAAAGTCTTCCAACTCCATTGATGGATGGGATTCAATTCTTTCTATACTGCAAATGCCGAACGGCGTACCTGTGGCCACAGTAGCATTGAATGCGGCAAAAAATGCCGGTATTCTCGCTGCTCAAATTCTTGCTGTTTCCGATGCGGTTCTTTCTCAAAAACTCGCTGATTTTAAAAAAGAAATGAAGGAGGACGTGGAGGTGAAGGCGCGGAAAATGGAGACATAAATTTTTAGATCTGCAGCTACGCAAAGTTTTCAATCATGGTGATGCAATATATTCAGAAAATGGATTGTCAAATATTATATTAGGAGAAGCAATTTATGTGCAAAGACATGAGGACCGGGTTGCGAATCCTTTGCAAACTTTGCAATACTAAGTTCTGATAATGATCTCTCTTATAAATATCCCAAAGAACGGAAAGAAGCGCAGCGATCGCGGAGAAGTACATCTTTACTTCGCACACTTTGCAAATGCTTTGCAAAGTGTGCGATATTAATTTTGCCCAACTTTCTGATATTATTTTTTCTCCTCAATCACACAAAATTCTTGTTCGGTGGACAAAGAAAATTGGTAGAGCATGTCAATGAAAGAGGGGCCCCATTTGGAATAAAAAAGCATAAAGTTTTCCGTCCGCTCCTGTAAATTTCCTGCAGGAAATAACCCCGCGTGAAGTGTTGAAAGCTGATTTTTTGTGTCACTAAATTTTCGCCTTTCGGCACGAATCATTTTCTTTTCAAGCGATAAAATATCTTTTATCGCTTTGGTCTGGAGGGCTGAAGTATGCTCAGCAAGCGTACTATCAATGACCCTCGTTTTTTCTCTAATCCGCCGGAATATTTCTTCAATGGACTTTTTCTCCACGTCTAACGCAAGCCCATTTTTACTTGCAGCCTTTACATGCCGGTTTAATACCGATAACTGGTCAGAAAACAAATCTTCCGGGGACAGTTTCAGTTTTTGCATTAATCCAAGAAATCTTTTTTCTATTAGCAAAAAAGAATTGCGCAGCACTAAAACGGGAAAGGGTACACGATAATGACTAAATAAATCTTTAAGTTCAAGCCAATAGGCCAACTCCCCTCCTCCCCCAACAAATAGGATGTTTGGCAAAATTACTTCCTGGAATATTCCGCGCAGAATTACATTCGGGCTGAAATTTTCCGGGTGGGTAT
>JBDSPQ010000388.1:0-4045 GCA_039930305.1 Ginsengibacter sp.
GTCAGGGGAATTATTCCTTTTTCCTGCAACAGGTTGGTTTTAAATCCAACGGTAACCGGTAATATTCCAGATGTTTTTCTGCCGCTTTCCTTTTGGGTTGCATGTTCGGTAATAAGCCTCAATTCAAAAATTTGATTTATCCCATATTTCCACAGGATGGTAGGATATACGGCGATGGTAGTAGTTGAGTTATATGTTTCATAAAGCAAGCCCGCTTCCACCTGTACATAACCTGCTGGAACAGTTGAAGGACTTTCGGTCTGATCAGGACGGTCTAACTGTATGGGCGGCATGTCCTGTGCCAATATGATGCCCGGCATTCCAAAGAAAAACACAAGGCCTAAAAGATAGCGCACCATAATTTGATAAATTATTCTGATGAGATGAATGTAAGTCTGGCCAGCAGTAAATCTACATACATCCCCGATTGAAAGCAAAAAGTAGCGGTGCGAAAACCAATGTATAAAATTTTTTCCCGCTAACGGAATAGCTTAACGGATAGCAGTGTAAAAATCTAGTGTAATTAATACCGCTTTAATTTCCGGATTTGCCGCTTATGCCGGAGAATGTGCACGATGGCATGTTCGGTTAATTGTTCGATGTCATATAACTGTCCCCATCCCGTCTTTATTTTTAAAGAATTATCTGGTTGTTCCAGGTCGCTGTCTTTTATGCCTTTAAATATATTTTCCGTATAAGTAAAAACATTGGCCAGGTCATCCAAATATTCTTTAATTGATAGGCGAAAAGCTTTAGTTGGGTGTTCAATATTATCTCCTGACAAATTGTGAATACTGGTGGCATAGCCAAAACCGGAATGCACTACATGCGATAAAATCGTCTGTATCGATTTACAATTTTCGTCGGTTGTTTCTGAATCAGTGATCACGGTTAGCGTGTTATCAGGAATGTCTTCGATAACTTTCATTAAATCTGAGATGGCCTGCTCGTAGATATCAAGCAGTGCGCCAACCGCTCCCTGTCTGTCTATTTTCATAATTGTTTTTTCTATAAGAATTGAATTGAAAATAAAATTCCCCGGAAACAGCAATTAACAAACAAATAAATTTTTTGCTGCTCATTCTTTATATATTTCACAGAACCATTAAGCGATTACTAAAATTAAAAGTAACTGCTACAGGGTCTGGTTTTACTGTCGTAAAAAGCATCATGATAAAAATGGATTGTAGGTAAAAAGCGATTTCGGTGCTTGCCTGTCGCAAGTAAAGTTCCCGGTAAAAAACTGTCATTGTTTGTCAGGAGGTTTCAATTATTTAAGCGCCAAACTGCCTCAGGTGATGATCAGTATGTTTATAAACGAAGTAGCCAACCTGTTCTTTCGTCATTTTTCCAAAAAACCAGTGCACCAATTCTTTGTTAGGATACTCAGTATATTCGTTGATAAGGCTAATCCATTTTCTCTTTTCTGCTAATATATCGCCGTTGATTTCTTTTATCTTAAAATCAATACTTGTTGGAGAATTTGGCGTTAGGGGCTTTTCATCTTTTAGCAGATTTTTCAATCCATGTCTGCCGAAGATGCGGCCGATAAAAGCCCTTTTATATTTTTTTCTGCCCAAATACATTTCTTCGCAGAGTGTGCAATGCTTCAGCATTTGATAAATATTCATTCTACCCCATACGGGCTGGCTGTCTTCAGAAAGGCAATGAATTCTTTTAATCAGTTCTTCCCTGTCGGTTTGGTTATATATTGTTTTCATCTGTTGACTGATAAATTGGCTTGAAATCATTCCTGTTCATGTATGTGCTATTGCATAGATTTTAGCTTTGATATTTTTTGTCATTTGCGTTTTACTGCTTTCAAGGCGTCGCAGATTTTGTGCATTTGGTGGAGATGCCGCTGGGTATGGTATAAGGCGAAATGAAGCAACTCCAATTTTGTAACTTCTCCCATTGGCAGGTTTTCTACGATATCTGCCATGGCAGCGTTATTGGTATTTTCTTTCAGCCTCTCAGCTGCCATCGTCAATTCATCCAGGGCTGATATCTTATCATAATTTTTCCTATCCGGAATAATAAAATCCGGGGATGTCATTTGAATAGAAAAATCAAGAAAGGTCTTTTTGAAATCCGCTACTTTTTCTCCGGGGTTCCTTTTTGCCGGCTTGCCTGGAATAGTCATCGCTTCTGCAATGCCGGAAAGGGATTTAGTAATATGCGATAACAATTCACCGGCCGTCCAGCTATTTTCGTATGGTACGCTATTAATTTCCTCTTCACCGATTGGGGACACCAATCCTGATAGCCGGGCAACGGTTTCGTCGATGGTTGTTAATACTTCTGCCGGTTCTAAACTTTCTGTTGGCATAATCTTTAAGATTTTTGATTCAGTTTTGTAACGCAATCCTTTGGTTTGAAAGCCGCCCGGTTAAAATTTGGATACTCATTTTACACCGGCGAATAATGGGCCAAATGTAAAGCTTTAAGATAATCACATCCCGGGTGACTACGACAAAAAGAGGGAAGGATGCGACAAAATACTTTACGCGGTTTCCGGATCGTAAAGAGCATGGAGTTTCTCCGGTTTTAGCGTTTGTCAAGAAATTCATCAATTAGCGATGTCGCATTAAATGATGCCCACTCACCGTTATGAAGCGATTCTATTGCACCTAAATAATCGCCATGGCCACCCGGAAAAATTGCCAGCGTGCAATTCGGGATGATGCGATACATCTCCAATGCATGCTCAGGGCTTCCGACATCATTGTTGCCATTGATAACTAAAGTTGGCGATTTTATTTCCTTCATCTGTGCGTCACTCCAGCCCTTAAACACCTTCATTCTTTGTACGTCTTTTTCAAACATATTCATTAAGCCCCCCTTTTTTTTGTTCGCTGCGAGGTAGCCGTCTTTCAAAGCCTATGGCATTTGATCAAGCGTTGCATTTTCGAAGCCGTCCCAAAATTGTGGAGCTGCTGCACTCCGTTTATAAAAAGTCGAGGCTAAAATTATTTTGTTTACTACATGGGGATGTCGCAACCCGATCTCTATTAATGTGTGGCCGCCATTACTAAAGCCCAGGAAATCTGCTTTCGGGATTTTAAGCTTTGCCAAAAGTGTCGCGATGTCTTCTGCATCCTGTTCAAAAGTCAACTTGGTATCTCGGTCATTCGTGTGACCATGAGCTTGTAGCTCTACACCAATAATTTGCCTTTTTTTCGCCAGCCCTGGAATTATGTTGCCAAACGATGTTTGTATTGTTGAGCCGCCACCATGAATCAGCACGAGCGGATTCCCCGCTCCATAAATTTCGTAATACATCGAAAGTCCGTTCACTTCAGCATAGCCACTTTTGAAATTAATATGATCATTCATTATATTTTTTTTAAAGTGTAAGGAATAGGTGTTTACAAATCTTTAGAGATTTCCCTGTGGCTTTTGGAGAAAAAAGACATCTGGTATATAAAATACGATTTAGTTTGATTTTTTTTATTGAATTCTAAATTTCTTCTTTTATCCCGTACTCTTATTTAAGTGATGTAACAGTCCTAAGGCAGAGATGAAGGTCCAGCATCCTTCGAGTATTATAAAAGGCAAATATTTTAAGAGTACCGATGCAAAACACGCTATTCCTGCACCTGCCAGATTTAAAAAAATGTAAGTGACGCCATCCTTACTTATTATATTTCTCAGGTTTAAAAAATAAGCAATCAATAAAATGGTAACGCCAATAAATCCTGTCCAATCTGTGAGTGTCATGTTGAAATGTTGTGGTGCACATGAAGAATAAGGTATTTTTTGCAGGTTAACAAAACAGACATAACATGCAATCGTAGCCGCAATTTAATCAAACTTGAATCCCACCGTTTAAAATTAAAGGTGAATTATTTCCCCGGGTTGAGTCAGGCGAATGACTGCTATTGCATATTGGCAGTAACTTTCAACAAAACATTTTTAGCAACATCTGCCTGCTTCTTTCCAATGTGTGTTTCTATTAATGAAAATACCTGCATCAACTGGCTTTCTGTAAATCCTGCATTCATCCCTACTGCCAGGTGAAACTGAAGTTGTGATGCTACACCAT
>JBDSPQ010000389.1:0-2798 GCA_039930305.1 Ginsengibacter sp.
ATTGGTTTGGCAAAACAAAAATTTGAAGAATACAACCTGCAGGAAAGCATTTATGTAATTGGAGACGAGCAAATACATCACATGAAAGTGCTGAAAGAAATTTGCCGGAAACTGGAGATGCCTTTTGCAGATAAGATTACGCACCTGAGTTATGGCATGGTAGAGCTTACAACAGGTAAAATGAAAAGCCGCGAGGGAACTGTTGTAGATGCAGATGACCTGGTATCCGAAATGACAGAAACTGCGCAACAACACACTCAAGAGCTCGGCAAGGTGGGTGACTTTACTGAAGAGGAATTGAAAGAACTCTATAAAACTTTAGGCATGGGCGCTATGAAGTTTTATTTACTTCGTGTTGACCCAAAAAAACGTATGATTTTTAATCCCGAAGACAGCATCGATTTTCACGGATTTACAGGACCATTTGTGCAATACACTTATGCCCGCATACAGTCGATCTTACGTAAGATGATGGATACAAATTTGCTCCTGGAAAAGCAATTTCAAACTACGAATATCTTACCTCTTGAAAAGCAATTAATACTTTCCCTGGAAAAATATCAAAACGTTATTGCCCAGGCTGCGGGAGAATACAATCCCTCCGTAATAGCAAATTATGTGTTTCATCTTTCAAAAATTTTTAATTCCTTCTATGCCGAACATTCGGTAGCTAATGCAGAAAGTGAAGAAAAAAAATTGTTACGTGTCTGTATTACTGTGATGACCGGAAACGTAATCAAAAGCGCCACCCAACTCCTGGGCATTAAGGTCCCTGAACGAATGTGAGGTTTTATTATTTATTAATTACCGCCCACAACATTCACATCTTAAATACGTTTGCATCCTGCACTGTTACATGTAAAATGTTAATAAGCAGTTAGAATCGCTTATAAAAATACATTGCTGTATATTTGCACAATATATATACTCCTACTTAGCAGACTGGATTTTCTTCCCATCAGGTAAAAGCTCATCAAGTCATAGGTTCTGAGCATATTCGAAATAATCAACTTTCATTTATCATTTCGATCCAGGGAAGTTATCAATTACCATTAAAAAGAACATTTTGAATTTTAAAGAATTGCATTTAATTGCACCAATATTACGGGCGCTTGAAGCCGAAGGCTATACCACACCGACTCCTATACAAGAGCAAGCCATTCCGGATGTGCTTCGCGGAAAAGACCTGCTTGGCTGCGCTCAAACCGGCACGGGCAAAACGGCAGCCTTTGCGATACCGATCCTGCAAAATTTATTTTTACAGAGAAATAAAGATGTGCCGATGGACAATACCATCAAGGCATTGATATTAACGCCAACAAGAGAACTTGCCATCCAGATTGATGAAAGTTTCGGGGCTTATGGTAAACATACCGGACTGCGTCATACAGTTATATTCGGCGGTGTGTCTCAACACCACCAAACCAATGCCCTTCGCAGAGGAGTGGATATATTGATTGCCACCCCGGGTCGACTTCTTGATCTGATCGCCCAGCGTTACGTAAACCTACAGGACATAAAGATGTTTGTGCTGGATGAAGCAGACAGGATGCTGGACATGGGCTTTATTAACGATGTGAAAAAAATTATCGCCCGGCTGCCACAAAAAAGACAGACCTTATTTTTTTCTGCTACCATGCCGCCGGAAATTTCCAGACTTTCCGCATCTATCCTTACCGATCCGGTCAGGGTAGAAGTAACTCCTGTTTCTTCGACGGCTGAGAATGTATTGCAATCCATTTATCTTGTTGAAAAAAACAATAAGAAGGATTTGTTGATACATTTATTGAAGGACAAGGATATCGCGAGCGCGCTTGTTTTTACCAGAACAAAATATGGCGCAGATAAAATCGCCAGGGAATTATACAGAGCTAAAATCAGTGCTGATGCCATACACGGTAATAAAACACAATCTGCGAGGCAGAAAGCATTGACCAATTTCAAAGAAGGTAAAATACGCGTATTGGTCGCCACTGACATCGCTGCCCGCGGAATTGATGTGGATGACCTTTCTCACGTAATTAATTTCGAATTACCAAATATTCCGGAAACTTATGTGCATCGTATAGGCCGTACCGGTAGAGCCGGCGCTTCGGGTAAAGCGTTTTCTTTTTGCGACATGGAAGAAAGACAATTTTTAAGAGATATTCACAAATTAATTGAGCAGGATATTCCTATAGTGGACGATCATCCGTATGCCAGTGATATGAAATTTGTACAGGCACCCACTGTTCAAAAAAATCCTTTATCCCGCAGACCAGCGTCCCACAGTGGTTTCAGAAAAGCCAGAAGTTGGTCACAGGCACGAGGCAGGTAAACATATATAGCTTACTAAACTATCTAAATCCGGCACATTTATTTGTGCCGGATTTTTTTTAGCAATAAAATTTCAAATTTTTGATATAGGTCGGTTTGCAGAAAATGCCCTATTACCTTGGTGGCGATTGTCACTCCCTAAGTTCTTTGCAGCGGAACCATTCAACCAGATAATTCTATAGCTACGGCGGCGATTGGAGGATACTACCAACCTTAAGCTGCATAAGAAAGATGCACCATCTTATAATAAAAGAAGGCTACCCCGAGATGGGACAGCCTTATTTTATTTATCATGTTATTATTATCAGGAACTATTCTTCTTCATCGTACGCCATAGCTTCTTTGGCGGTCATCAATAATTCGTATTCCTCCTTACTTCCCACGATCATATTCTCGAATTCCCGTAATCCTGTTCCGGCAGGAATTGGATGACCCGTAATTACGTTTTCTTTCAATCCAAGCATGGTATCTGTTTTACCCTG
>JBDSPQ010000390.1:0-4052 GCA_039930305.1 Ginsengibacter sp.
AGCATTAGCAAGCCAGAAAATGCAATCAACACACCTAAGCCCCAAACCACACTCAGCAATTGTTTCACCACGGCAAGCATTACAATGGCGATAAGAAAGATGGTGGCAACTTCGTTCCATATCCTCAAACGATGAGACGACCATTTGAAAATTCCTTGTTGTTGTTGACGAAATATGCTATGAAGTGATAAATGGTATAAAAACAGCAATGCAACAAAACAAAGTTTTAACGCAAGCCAGGTGGGCAAACTTCCATAAAGTAATCCCACCCAGGTACCAAAAATCAAAGTCAAAATAGCTGAAGGCCATGTAATGCCATACCAAAGGCGTTTCTGCATGATTCCATATTGACCTGATAAAATGCTCCTTTCAGGTTCCTCCTTCAAAGACGCTTCTGCTTTATATACAAAAAGCCGCACGATGTAGAATAAGCCGCTAAACCAGGTAACGACAAAAATGATGTGCAAGGCTTTGATGTAGAAGTACATATTTGAATAGTTCATTTTCCATTACGCGGGTACATTGCCGGAAACATACCCGGCGACGGCTTTCACCCACAAAGGGCTTGTATTAAGGCAGGGAATCATGTTGTATTCTTCACCTCCTGCTTCGATAAAAATTTCCTTACCTCTTATCGCAATTTCCTCGAGCGTTTCAAGGCAGTCGCTTACAAATGCCGGGCAAACGATTAGTAATTTTCTGATACCTTCTTTCGGCATTTCTCGCAACCTGATATCAGTAAATGGGGTAAGCCAACCTTTTCCGAGTCGTGATTGAAAAGAAATACTGTATTTGTCTTTTGAAATTTTTAACTGCTCTGTTACAAGTTTGGTGGTGGTGAACACCTGGTGCCTGTAGCAGAAATCGTGCGCCGGTGAAGGCGTTTCGCAACAATTATCCACCTTCAGGCAGTGACTTCCGGTGATATCGCTTTTTAAAATATGCCTTGCCGGCACACCGTGATAGCTAAAAAGCAGGTGGTCGAATTCCTGTTGTAAATATGGCCTGAACAACTCACTCAGGGCCTGTATGTAATTTTCTTCGTTGTAAAATGGTTTCACAAAATTGAGTTCAAAAGCATACCTGTTCTTTTTATAAACGTCCTTCACAGATTCGACTGCTGTTTCAAAACTCGACATAGCATAGTGCGGGTATAGTGGTAATGCCACTACTTCCGCAATTCCAGGTTCCCTTTCCAGTAATTTCTGAAACGCGGATTCCGGCGTTGGATTTCCATATCGCATGGCGATCTCCACTGGTTCTGGTATTAACTCTTGCAAAGCAGCCTGTAATTTCCTGGTCAGGAGTACCAACGGTGATCCATCTTTTGTCCAAATGGTTTTATAAGCTTCTGCGGATTTGGGAGCCCGAAAAGGAACAATAATTCCTTTGACCAATAAGGCGCGCAGCAGCCATGATTTGTCAATCACTCTTTCATCCATTAAAAACTGATCCAGGTATTTCTTTACATCCGGCACACTGGTAGAATCCGGCGAACCCAGGTTCATCAACAGCACGCCGCGCTTTATTTCAGTTCCCATCATTTATTTTTGTGCAAATGTAGGTTGGTAACCACAAAGGCATCTATGCTTTTCTTTCCCTGTTGACAGCATTACTGCAAGCAGGCACCTTTATGACATTTCTGTGACTATTACCGGTCCACATAAAAATATTTTTGCAACCGATGTTGTCAATAGAACCCACGCATATTTATCTTTCCAATTTTTGTGTTGCAGGTATCAATTACCGTAAGAGTGACATAAGTATCCGGGGTAAGTTTTCACTGCTGCCTGAGCAATCTTCCTTACTGCTACAGCAGGCGTTAAGTAAAAAATTTCCAGCATGCATGGTTCTCTCAACCTGCAACAGGACAGAAATCTATGGCATTTGCGACCACCCGGATGAATTGATAGAGATGCTCTGTATTCATACACACGGTAATATGCAGGAATTTATCAGCCATGGTTATAAATTTCAGGGAAGCAAAGCCGCCGAACATTTGCTTAGAGTAGCCGCCGGTCTCGACTCGCAAATCATTGGTGACTACGAAATCCTTGCCCAATTAAAGCAGGCGGCAAATAACAGCAAGCTGCATGGTTGTATGAATAATTTCATGGAACGTTTGGTGAATTATGCCTTACAATCATCTAAAAGTATAAAAACAAAAACGCGGTTAAGTTCCGGCACGGTTTCCGTTTCTTATGCTGCTATAGAAATTATTAAAGAACAGATTCCGGAAACATGCGGGAAAAAAATTCTTTTGACAGGTACCGGAAAATTTGGCCAACACATTGGCAAAAACCTGAAAAATTACTTGCCTGATGCAGAATTGTATTTTACTAACCGGACAGATCTCAAAGCTTTGGAACTGGCAAAGGAATGTAGTGCTAATTTCGTTCCTTACAGCACTTTGCCTGACATAGCCAACGATGCCGATATTATCATTGTCAGTTCTACTTCTGAAACACATACTATTCTGCCGTCTTTTTTCCATGAGTCAAAACCACGATTGCTTCTTGATCTTTCCGTGCCACAAAATGTAGACCCGCTTGTGAAAGCCCTGCCGGGAATTACCCTGCTAAATGTAGATGAGATATCTGTGATCTTAAATAAGACAATTGCAGCCCGACAGGCAGAGATACCCCTGGCCCTGGAAATTATAACTTCTACCATGTATGAAATGATGCAGTGGTACCGACGCCAGGCAAACAATCCATTGCTTCGCAAGATTAAAATGCAGTTGCATGAGCTAAGCCTTCAACATTTAAAAGATGAAAGCCCCGATGAGAAAATCCATAAAGCGGTCTCATCGCTTGCGGTACAGTTGCACCTGCAAAATAATAAGGGCTGCCAGTGCATAAGTACATTAAGCAGTTACCTTCACATGAATTGAAACAGTTGCTTAAGATAGGAACCCGCGAAAGCCAGCTGGCTATATGGCAGGCTACGCTTGTTAAAAACTTACTAATTAAACAAGAGATATCCTCTGAACTCGTCTATATAAAGAGTGAAGGAGACGTTGACACTATAACACCATTATACGAACTCGGTGTTCAAGGCATCTTTACCAAAACTTTAGATGCGGCTTTGCTTAATAATAGAATTGATATTGCCGTACACTCCATGAAAGATGTACCTACTTCTTTGGCGGATGGTTTACAACAGGCAGCTGTTTTGGAAAGAGCTTCTTACAAAGATATTCTTGTGTACAATGATGATGCAGGATTTTTGGAGGATGCACACACCCCGGCAACAATAGCTACCAGTAGCATTCGTCGAAAGGCGCAGTGGATCCATCGTTTTCCTAACCATACCATTGAAAACCTAAGGGGAAACGTAAACACACGCCTGAGAAAAGTTTTCGAAAGCAATTGGCAAGGAGCCATCTTCGCTGCTGCAGGTCTAGAACGTATTGATCTAAGACCGGAAAAATCGGTGGACCTGGATTGGATGTTGCCATCGCCCGCCCAGGGAGCAATAGTAATTTTGTGTAGAAAAAATGATGCCGCTGCACTCGAATATTGTAAACCGTTCAATGATGACAATACCAGTATCTGTACAAAAATTGAAAAAGACTTTCTGAGAGCCTTGTCAGGAGGCTGTTCTACACCGATCAGCGCACTTGCAGAATGCAAGAATGGATTTATACATTTTCAAGGCAACATCTGTAGTACTGATGGTAAGCATATTATCGGGATAGAAAAAGAATCCAGCGCAGATTCCGCGGTTGATTTGGGCCTTAAAGCAGGGACGGAATTATTACAAAATTCGATTGTTCAAAAAATTATTTCGGATATAAAAAATGCCAGGAAAGAAAATTAAAATATTAAGTACCCGGCCAGTTGGGGATTCACTCGTACTGCAGGCCGCAGCCCTGAATATTATTCTTGACGAAATTTCTTTTATAGAGACCGAAGAGATAATTGATAACACAACAGCAAATAAAATTAAAAGGCTTTCTGAACAGCCCATTAATGCAGTATTTACGAGTATGAATGCGGCTGAAGCCCTTCGAAGATTTATTCCAAAAAACTCACCCTGGAACATATTCT
>JBDSPQ010000391.1:0-13003 GCA_039930305.1 Ginsengibacter sp.
TGAATTTTACCAAGGGGAATTTTTCTTTAACCGGCCCGAGCGTGTGCTCCGCCTGGCGAATTAACTCATCCGCAAAATCAACCCCTTTAATTTGTTTGAATCCAAAATGGGCTGCCACTGCCATTACCCGCCCTTTTCCACATCCAAAATCTAACAGGCTGGCGTTTGCCTGTATACTTTGCAGATAGGAAAATGCTTTCTCCAAAAGAAAATAATTAGCAGCCTGGTAATTACTGGCATGGTGAAGATTATTACCCAGCACCGGCAGATGATGAATATCGACTAATTCTGTCGTATCCAGGTCGTATTTTCTTTCGCCGCGTATTTCATGGCGAATAGTAAAAAACGCGAGCAGGTAATTCCAGTTTGTTCCTATAAACAGAAAATATCGAAGGTATTTGCGGAATGTCATTTGGATAGAAACTATATTATTCTCTTTCAGAAAGCCTGAAATCTATAACCTTCAATTGTATATTTTTTTTACCATTCCATTCATTTTCATCCAGTGTATAAACGATGTCTATTGGCTGCTGCATTTTGAGTAATGGAAATTTTTCAGCCATATTGAAGCCGATGCCTGTTAAAACAAAATCGCCCTGTTTCACCACGAACCTTATATGCAATTCCTTCACGATCTTGCTCCATGAGGTATCCATTACATTTCTCGTGATAAATGCGGGTCGCATATTTCCGGGGCCATAGGGTTCCATTTGGGTAATAATGTCGTAAAAACTTTTGGTGATGTTTTTAAATTCAATCTCAGCGTCAATAATTATTTCCGGTATTAAAAGGTGTGGTTCAATACTGCCGGATACAAAATCTTCAAACTTCGCGCTAAAGGCGTCCACATTTTTGGCAAGCATCGTCATACCCGCCGCAGCAAAATGCCCGCCATAGCCAATCAGGTATTCCCGGCATGCATGGATGGCTTCATACAGATTGAACCCGGGAACACTACGGGCGCTTCCTGCCACATATTCACCGCTGCCTGTTAATACAACTGTTGGTCTGTAATATCTTTCAATAAGCCTGCTGGCTACTATGCCTACTACTCCCTTATGCCAGTGATCGCGAAAAACTACAGTTGTTTTCCGGTTTATTAAAACGGGATCACCTTCAATTATGCTAAAAGCTTCCGCTGTAATGGTGCTATCCGCATCCTTCCTGTCGGCGTTATCACTATGAAGCATTTCTGCATATTTCATAACCGTTTCCGCATCATCCTCGATGAATAGGCGCACCGCTTTGCCGGCATCATCCATCCGGCCGGCCGCGTTCACCCTCGGTGCAATAATAAAGACTACATTATTGATTGAGAACCTTGTTGCAACGCCCGAAAGTTTGACCAGCGCTTTTATACCGGGCAAAGGATCTGTGTTTAATTTCTGCAGTCCATAATATGCCAGCACACGGTTCTCACCTGTGATAGGAACAATGTCTGCTCCTATTGCGGTAACAACCAGGTCCAGGTAACATAAATAACTTTCATCCGGTAGATTCAGCGCTTGCGCCAGGGCCATTAAAAGCTTAAACCCCACGCCACATCCACAAAGTTCTTTGTAAGGATATAAGCAGTCCTTCTGTTTCGGATTTAAGACAGCATTTGCCGGTGGTAATGTATCGTCTGGTAAATGATGATCACATACGATAAAGTCGAGCCCAATTGACCTTGCATAGGTGATAAGATCTACGGATTTTATACCGCAATCCAGGGCAATAATGAGTTTAAATCCGTTTTCTTTCGCAAAGTCAATGCCTTGTTTACTAACTCCGTATCCTTCTTTATAACGGTTCGGAACATAAAATGTAATATTTTGTTCGGTATAAATGGCTCGCAGAAAACGATACATTGTAGCAATTGCTGTCGTTCCGTCCACATCATAGTCCCCAAACACCATGATCTTTTCCCCATTATTTATGGCGCTTAGGATACACTGGACTGCTTTATCCATGTCTTTCATCAAAAAAGGATCATTAAGCTGCGAAAGTTTCGGGCGAAAAAAATCCTTTGCTTTATCAAACGAATCATACTCCCGCTGAACAAGAATTTTACAAAGTGTATAATTGATATGTAAAGAATCCTGCAACCTCTTAACAGCTTCGTCGTCTGCTGACAATATTTTCCAGCGTATATCCATAATAGTCAGAAAATTCTACCCGTAAGGTTTTAAAATACTACAAATAACTACAGGTAATATATAAATGTGACTGGATTAATATTTCCGGTCTGTGGTATAAAGAACCAATTCTTCCAGGCCTTTTCTTATGTCGGATTCCGGAAAGGCGTGCAAACATTTCAATGCTTCGTTTCGGTAATATATCATCTGTTTTTCAGCATAGGCGATACCACCGCATTCTATAACTTTATCCAGTACGTATTTAATTTTGACCTTGTCTTTATTTTGATTTTTTACTATATAAATAATTTTTCTCTTTTCTTTGGCATCGATATTATTTAACGTATAGATTAGGGGCAGGGTTAATTTTTTTTCTTTCAGATCGTTGCCTGTAGGTTTTCCTACATCAGCAGTTCCATAGTCAAAT
Source organism: Ginsengibacter sp. (assembly GCA_039930305.1). Taxonomy (GTDB): domain Bacteria; phylum Bacteroidota; class Bacteroidia; order Chitinophagales; family Chitinophagaceae; genus Ginsengibacter. The sequence goes on from JBDSPQ010000391.1 coordinate 2,545, forward strand.
AAATCATCCTTTATCTGGAAAGCAATTCCCGCATTTTCGCCGAATTGTCTCATTTTTTCGGTAATATCTTCATCATTGCTGGTACTCCATGCGCCGACCGCGCAAGCTGAGGATAACAGGGAGGCGGTTTTGCCTTTAATGATATCAAAATAGGTATCTTCTTTCAGATTAAGATTTCTTGATTTTTCAATTTGTAAAAGTTCCCCCTCACTCATACGGCGAACCGCATCGGATAAAATATGCAAATGTTTAAAATCCCCGGCTTCAGTAGATAGCAGAAGTCCTTTTGACAGTAAATAATCCCCAACCAATACAGCGATCTTGTTTTTCCAAAGGGCATTAATTGAAAGAAAACCCCTTCTTTCCAATGATTCGTCTACCACATCGTCGTGAACCAGGGTAGCAGTGTGAAGCAGTTCTACTAAAGCAGCGGCTCTATAGGTGGATTCATTTATAGAACCGTGAAGTTTTGCGCTAAGGAATACAAACATAGGCCGAAGTTGCTTCCCTTTCCTTTTAATGATATACTTCATAATCCGATCAAGGAGCGGTGTGTTACTTTTTACAGAAGCTGTAAATTTCTGCTCGAACAAGACCAATTCTTCAGCAATAAGTTTTTTAGAAAATTGCATTTTCATAATTGGCAATATACTTCAGAAAGGCATAAACGTATGAATAAAATGCAGTAGGTCTGTCGATGAAATTTGCGATGAAAACTACTTAGGCATCGGGAAATTCAAACTTATTCAAATGTTTTCTTAAAAGCAGCAGTTAACTGAAAATATAAGTCTTATGTTTACAAAATTGTAAGAATATATCCCTTTCCCACAATCCAAATATGGTACAAAAAAATTTGGTAATTGAAGGTGGTTTAATATTTTTGCACATAATCAACCCATTTACTCAGTAATTCTCAATCAAAACGTTATGGCAAGCAAACACTGCAAAATGTTAATCATGGGGCTAATCACCCTATTATCCTTAGGAGTTTCAGCCCAGGATACAGGAGTCTACAATATTTATGATTCCACTGTTATATCCTCAAAAGGGATGGCCCAACAGAATGAGTTCATGAATAATGCTTATGATTTTCCTGCCAAGCCACGTAACGAGATTGAATTTGGGATTTCAGCCGGTATGTTTTCTGTGAGCAGCGACGTTTCGGCCAAGTTGCCTACTGTCGGGTTCTCAGGACATTTTCGTAAAGCTTTAGGATACCTTTTTTCGATACGTGCCCAATATTTATATGGGATTGCAAAAGGCTTGAATTGGAAACCCTCATTTGGTTATTTCCATAATCCTGTTTGGTCAAGCTACAGCCTAGCTGCATCTGATCCTGTTTATTACAACTATCGTACACATGTACACGATTTATCACTGCAAGGAATTTTTACTTTAAATAATATTCGTTTTCACAAACAAAAGACAGGGATGGTTTTTTATGGCGGCATAGGAATCGGTGGAACAATTTATGATACTAAGGTGAACGCGTTAAATGGCTCCGCTCCTTATAATTTCAAGAGTATTACTAATTCAGGATATACGAATAGAAAAGATATCAGGGATCAGTTGAAAACTATGTTTGATGACACTTACGAATCAGATGCTGAAAACAACCGTTCAAATACTGCCACTCTTTTTGATAAGACCTTCAAGCCTTCCGGGACTGTACTTGCTGGTATAGCATTCAAGCTAAGCAATCGAATAAACCTGGCGCTTGAAGACAGGTTTACGTTTATAAAAGATGACCTTCTTGATGGCCAACAGTGGCAGGAGCATCCCGCTTCCGATCCTGTTCAAACAAGAGATTATGATACTTACAACTACGCTTCCTTAGGATTGAATTTTAATTTAGGGTCAAAAGCAGTTGAGCCGCTGTGGTGGATTAACCCACTTGACTATGCATACAGCGAGATCAATAATCCTAAACACATGAAGCTGCCTAAACCAGTATTTGACGATGCAGACGGCGATGGTGTAGTTGACCAACTTGACAGGGAGCCTAATACTCCTGCTGGTTGCCCGGTAGATACGCACGGTGTTTCGAAAGATACAGATGGTGACGGTGTTCCAGATTGTAAGGATAAGCAATTAATAACTCCTACAGAGTGCCAACCAGTAGATGCTGATGGTGTGGGCAAATGCCCGGATCCTGAATGTTGTAAAAACATGGTTCAAATGCCTACCTGCCAGATTGGTGATTTACCCAGTCTTTCTTTCAGAGGCAATTCGGGAACATTGAGCAGCGACGCAAAGGCAATGTTGGCTACGGTAGCTTCTAAATTAAAAAACAATGCAGATTGCGGTATAACCATAACAGGTTACCCCGCTACTTCAAAAGCGGCACAAGCGCTTTGCAACCGCAGAATTGAAGCTATCCAAACTTACCTGACAGAAAAAGAAGGTATAGGCGCCGATCGCATCAGCACCAGTTGTGAAGTTGGAGGCGGAGATGCTAATACTGTTGATATTAAAGCGAGACAATAATTTAATTTCATTTATTGCAAAGCCCTTTCCCTTCAGGAGAGGGCTTTGCAATTAGGATAACATTAACTGCTATAGTTTTGAGGGCCTGATTTTAAAAATCATTTTTGCCTGAAAACGCTTAATTTCGCAGCTCTTTATGAAAATTGTAATACTTTCTTTTTTTGCCTGCCTTGTATTATTCTCCTGCAGCAACCAGTTTAATAAAGTTTTGAAGAGTACTGATTTCGAATATAAGCTGAAGAAGGCTGATGAATACTATGCAAAAAAGAAATATAACTACGCCAGTCAGCTATATCTCGAGCTTTTCTCTGTATTCAAAGGCACTGATAAGTTTGAAGACCTGTATTATAAATATGCATACTGTTCTTTTTACCAAAAAAATTATGCGGATGCAGAAAACCTTTTCAAAGGTTTCCTGGAAGTATTTCCCAACAGCCAAAGGGCTGAGGAGATAGCCTATATGCATGCATACACTTATTTTTTACAATCACCTAACGTTGAACTAGAGCAATTAAATACAGTGAAAGCAATTGGAATGATGCAAAGTTATATAGCTACATATCCCAATTCAAGTCGGGTAACTGATGCAACCGATATCATCGCGAAGTCAAGAACCAAGCTGGAAATGAAAGATTACAAGACAGCTCAGCTATACTATGATTTGTCACAGTATAGAGCTGCAGGCCTTTCGTTCACCAGTCTCATAAATACTTATCCTGAATCTGAACGCGGAGAAGAATATATGCTGATGGCAGTGAAAGCGTATTATCAGTTTGCGAAGCTTAGTTATACTGATAAACAGAAGGAGCGCTACGAAAAAGTTTCAACTGAATATTTCGATTTTGCGGACAGGTTTCCTGAAAGCAAACTGCTCAAAGAGGCAGAATATTACAGAAACCTTAGTCTAAACAATATTAAACAAATACAAGATGAGCAAATTAAGACGCCAGCAGAGCGCTAATACCAGTAATGTTGTAGAAACAAAGAACCTTAGTGACGTAAAAGCTAAAACAGGCAATTTATATGAATCTATTGCCGTAATCGCCAAACGAGCTAACCAGATAAATATCTCGATAAAAGAAGAGCTTCATAATAAGCTCGAGGAATTTGCGAGCCACACTGACAGCCTTGAGGAAATACACGAAAACAAAGAACAGATTGAAATTTCTAAAGCATATGAAAGGATGCCAAATCCTGCTCTGCTAGCGACAACTGAATTTATGGATGACAAAATCTATTACCGTAGAAATGAAGATAATTTGTTTGATTAGGAGCGGTTTGGTTTATTGAAATTTTTGTTTATTTTATATCTATTTCAAATAAGAAATAATACTTTTAATGGCGGTTTAACACCGCCATTTTTTTTTACACATTCATATGTAAAGTTTGTCAGAAATTTATTTTCAAAATTTAGTTTTTAAAGAAGCAAATGTTATCCGGTAAAAAGATCTTATTGTGCATCACGGGAAGCATAGCGGCTTATAAATCCGTTTTTTTGCTCAGGCTGTTCATACAAGCCAACGCGGAAGTGAAGGTGGTAATGACAAATGCTGCTAAAGATTTTATTTCTCCACTTACATTTTCCACGCTTTCAAAAAATAAAGTGCTATCTGATTTATTTGAAAGTGACACGTGGTCCGACCATGTAGCCCTCGGCAGGTGGGCCGATATGATACTGGTAGCCCCGGCGTCGTGCAATACAATTGCCAGGATGTCCCATGGAATTTGTGATAATCTTTTATTGGCAACTTATTTCTCCGCTACTGCTCCCGTGATGGTGGCTCCCGCAATGGACGAGGATATGTGGCAGCACCCCACAACGAAGAAAAACATTCAAATCTTGAGAGATAACGGGAATAAAGTGTTGGACGTAGATAGGGGTGAACTTGCCAGTGGGCTTTATGGTCCGGGCAGGATGGCCGAACCTAAAGAAATTTTTGAACTGGTGAAGGATTTTTTTTTTGCTGAGCAAAAATTAAAAGGAAAAAAAGCGCTCGTTACAGCCGGGCCCACATATGAATCGATCGATCCCGTTCGTTTTATCGGTAATCATTCAACCGGTAAGATGGGTATCGCAATCGCACAGGAATTGTGCAGGCAGGGGGCAGACGTACATCTTGTACTCGGTCCTTCCGCATTGCCGCCTCCCCGGGACATCAAAACAATTCGGGTTGTGAGTGCAGAAGAAATGTTCAACGCCAGTATGAATTTGGTCCCGGATAGCGATATAGTTGTTATGGCAGCCGCAGTCGCTGACTTTCGCGCCACCAACACAGCTAATCAAAAAATAAAGAAAAGTTCTGATGTACGCACAATAGAACTTTCACCTACAAAAGACATTTTGAAATCTGCCGGGAAGATCAAAACCCCGAAGCAAATTCTAGTCGGGTTTGCCCTGGAAACTGAAAACGCTGAACAGAATGCTTTAAAGAAACTGAAAGAAAAAAATGCCGATCTGATAATACTTAATCAGCTTGACGGCGATGGTGCCGGCTTTGGATACGACACAAACAAAATAACTATTTTTGGACGCAATGGAGTAGCGCAGCATTTTGAGAAAAAGGCCAAAAAAGAAGTAGCGAAAGATATTGTAAAAGCAATAACGACCTATCAACATGTATAAACTTCCAATAGTATTATTCTTTTGTTTTATTGCAAACTTATCTGTTGCGCAGGAATTAAAAGCCAGGATAAACGTAGTAACAAACAGGGTTGGTAATGACGTAGATAAAAAGACGTTTCAGACGTTACAAACGGCTTTAAATAACTTTATTAACAATCGTAAATGGACATCTGATCAATTTGGGCAAAAGGAAAAAATTGATTGCAGTTTTTTGCTCAATCTTGAGTCTACCGGCGATGCAAATGTTTATAAGGGTACACTAACTGTCCAGTCATCTCGTCCTGCATTTAATTCCGCCTACCTGTCGCCAATGGTGAACTACCAGGACAATGATGTTATCTTTAAATATGCGGAATTCCAGCAGCTTGAATTCAATGAGAACAGGGTCGCAGGTACGGATGCGCTGGCTTCTAATTTGACAGCACTCCTAGCTTACTATGTAAATATTATTTTGGGTTTTGATTACGATTCTTTCACGCCACGCGGCGGAAATATTTATTTTCAAAAAGCCGAAAACATTATGAATAATGCGCCCGAAGGCAGAAATATTTCAGGCTGGAAGGCGTTCGATGGTACGAGAAACAGATACTGGCTGGTGGAAAACCTCATGAATAGTAAGTATACCCAGGTGCATGATTTTTTATATAGTTACTACAGGCAAGGTATGGATAAGCTGTATGATGAGGAGATTAATGCCAGAACCCAAATTTTAAACTTGCTGAATACATTGAACACTTTCAATGTTGAAAATCCAAACACTATGATTCTTCAGTTTCTGATGCAATCAAAAAGCCAGGAGCTTATAAGAATATTTTCCAAGGCGACTCCCCAGGATAAATTGAAGGCTTCAGAAATACTTCAGCGAATAGATGTAGCATCTGCCTCTAAGTATAAAGAAGCTTTGAAATAATGAAAAGGCCATTTATTTATATCCTGATTTTAATCATGGTATCCTGCAAGGATAAATATGAAGTGCCGGGTAAAATAATACCTCCGGAAAAAATGACCGGGATTATGTGGGACGTTATCAGGGCTCAGGAACTTGCTAAGGACATAAAGAGAAAAGATTCCTTAATAAATCTACCTGAGCGTACTCATTTGCTTACCGCGCAAGTTTTTAAGATATATAATATAAATTCCACTACGTTTAAGGAGAGCTATGATTGGTACCTGGATCATCCAAACATAATGCAAAATGTAATTGATAGCCTGTACACTCAGAAACAGCGTGAGATTAATGAAAAACGTGAAAGTAAATACATCAACCTTAACAAAGATTCGCTTAGAAAAAAATTTCCCGAAAGATGAAAAAAGTTTATAGCGATGCCCGCTCTGCAATATTTGATATTGTTGATGGATCAACTTTAATGCTGGGAGGATTTGGGCTTTGCGGTATTCCGGAAAATGCTATTGCTGCATTGGTGGAAAAAAAGGTAAAGGGTCTCACGTGTATTTCGAACAATGCCGGCGTTGATGATTTTGGCATTGGGTTGTTGTTGAAACAAAAACAAGTGAAGAAAATGATTGCATCCTACGTAGGTGAAAATGCAGAATTTGAAAGGCAACTACTAAACGGCGAATTGGATGTTGACCTTATCCCACAGGGCACTTTAGCAACCAGATGTATGGCGGCAGGGTACGGCCTTCCGGCAATTTTTACCCCGGCTGGGGTCGGTACCGAAATTGCCGGCAATAAAGAGATCAGGGAATTTAACGGTAAAGAGTATTTACTGGAGCATGCCTTTGATGCAGATTTTGCCTTAGTAAAAGCCTGGAAGGGCGATTTGGAAGGAAATCTTATTTACAAGGCCACTGCCAGAAATTTTAATCCGTTGATGGCAATGGCGGGTAAAATAACGATTGCTGAAGTGGAAGAATTAGTGAAGCCCGGAGAATTAGACCCGAATCAAATACACACGCCAGGAATTTTTGTTCACCGCATTTTCGAAGGAGAAAATTACGAGAAAAGAATTGAGCAGAAAACTGTTAGAAAGATAGTGTCGGAATGAAGTAACCCTGCGCGAATAAAATAATTATGTAAGGTATGCTAGACAAAAATCAAATAGCCCAGCGTATTGCGCAGGAGTTAGAGGAAGGATTCTATGTAAATCTCGGAATAGGCATCCCTACCCTTGTTGCGAATTTCATTCCTGGAGATATGCACGTCGTTCTGCAATCGGAGAATGGCTTATTAGGCATGGGGCCTTTTCCTTTCGAAGGAGATGAAGATGCAGATATGATCAACGCCGGCAAGCAAACGATTACTACCCTTCCCGGCGCTTCATTCTTTGATAGTGCCGTAAGTTTTGGTATGATAAGAGCCGGAAAGGTTGACCTGACAGTTCTGGGCGCGATGGAAGTTAGCCAGGAAGGGGATATTGCCAATTGGAAAATTCCGGGAAAAATGGTGAAGGGTATGGGCGGCGCTATGGACCTGGTCGCAAGTGCCAAAAACATAATAGTAGCAATGATGCATACCAATCCGAAAGGCCAGTCAAAACTTTTGTCGAAATGTACACTTCCCCTCACGGGTGTAAAATGTGTAAAGAAAATAGTAACTGAATTAGCTGTTCTTGAAATCGTGCCTCATGGTTTCAAATTAATTGAACGGGCTCCGGGTGTAAATGTGGAAGAAATTCGGAAAAAAACGGCTGGTACTTTAACTATAGAAGGCGAGATTCCGGAAATGAATTTTGGAAAAAGTTGAGGAAGAACTAATCGATTAGTGAATTTTTCATCGCGAAAAATACCAAACCCACCGAGTTCTTGACTCCAAAACGCTCCATGAGCCTGTCTTTTATCGCCTCAACTGTTCTGGCGCTGATATCCATTTTTTTTGCAATTTCCTGCGCGGTATATTCCATACATACGAGGTTCAACACTTCTTTTTCGCGATCACTGATAATTACTTCGCTATTCAGGCTCGGATTAAATTTCTGGCGGGCATAATTCTTTTTTATAAGCACCCGGTTTACAAAGTTGTTCAAATAAAAACCAGTTCTCATTACATCCATTATTCCCTGTTTGATTTCTTCAGGCTCTGTACTTTTCAATAAATACCCATTGGCACCGCTATCCATCAAATGCCCGACAAATCTCTCATCTTCATACATAGTCAGTATAAGAATGCGTATTTTAGGAAAATGTTTGTTTACGTGTTTCGTAGTATCAATGCCGTCCATCACCGGCATTTTTAAATCCATTAAAATAACGTCGGGAGTCACCGTCTTCAACCCTTCGATTAACTCCTCGCCATTTTCGGCTTCCAGTACAAAATTGATATTGCCATACGCCCTGAGTGAAAGTATGACGCCCTTTCTGAAGATTTTATGATCATCTGCGATAGCAACTTTGATGACTTCCATGATATATTAAAAAGGTTGTGTATTAAAGATATCGGATATTATTTAAATCATGTTCGTACTTCATTTAACTGGTTCCCGCGGTACCTCGATGGTTACTTTATAATATGTTTGTGTGCTATCGATATCAAAAGCAATCCCACCCTTCAGTACTTTAATCCGGCTCTCTATATTTTTTAAGCCCAGACCAACGGAATCATAATTAAATTTTTCAAAGTCTGATTGTAAAATTCCCTTACCATCATGATGGATGCGAAAATATGAAAAATTTCCCTGGACATTTTGTGTGAGGTGTATAAATCCAGCGTGGCTGTGCTTAATAATATTTGTCACCAGCTCCTGAACAACACGGAAAATTAAGAGTTCCTGTTCTTCTTTCAAACGCTCACGGTTGTCATGAAATCTGGCACTTGCGTTAATAACTCCGGAGCCGTTAATTTTCTCAAAAAGGTCTTTTATCGCAGATTCCAACCCAAAATTTTTCAGTGTCGGTGGCATCAGGCTATGCGAAATATTCCTGATCAGTTGGATACTATCATCAATTATTTGCTTGGCACTAAATATTGACTGTAGCTGCACGGCAGGCTCCTGGTGAATAAGGTTTTCATTAAGGTATAACCTTGCTGTTGCAAGCAACGGTCCGGCATCATCATGTAGGTCGGCTGCAATGCGTTGCCGTTCTTCTTCCTGGAAGCGTATAGAGGCTTTTAGAAGCAACTGTTGCTTTTCCTCCTCCATCTTTTGCAATTGTTTGTTGAATTTTATGACCCTTCGCTGGTGAAAAACTACTACAGAAACAAGGGTAATTGCCATCACAAACATCCCAATAGTTCCGAGAATCAATACGTATGGGATGCCGAGTGTGTTATCTGATGACTGCAAAAAATACATGAATAAAGTTAGCGGGTTAATTATTAATTTTTATGAGTATAATCCATCCATTCATAATTTTTCTTTATTACAGGCATCTCCTCGCCGGATTTCATCATCATTGCGATCGATAGTAAAACATTTTTAAGTATGTTAAATATAGAATTTATTAATACATATTGAATACGAAACACTTTGTCTGCGACCATTGTTTCTGCCATAATGTATAAAAAGAACGTTCCGGATAGGTAAATCAGGAACGTAATTATTATCCAAAAATTTGAAGTGGAGTAAATATAGAGATCAGTTCTACCTCTTATCTGTAGAAATAAATAGTAAACACACATGCCAATAATAATAATAGTTTGAAGACCCGAAGTAAATGAATCGAAGCCGGTCATTCTATTTATAAAAAAGAAATCTGCAATTGAAAATAGTGTGAATACGAGCCAAATAGCAAAAATGAATTTTCGCGGGTTGGCTTTTGGAAGCACGTACTTATAGAATATACAAAAAAAGGAAAACTCCACTATAGTAAACAGTGCATAGATGGAGAAGATAGTGCCTGGTCTGCGGGATTGAAGGAAATAGGTGACTATCTCGTTTAAAACACAATATAAAATGTAAAAAAAAATTACCCTCAGAGATTTTTCTTTTGTTCTGATTTTGAACAAAAGAAAAAAAACTAAGGGTAATCCTACTGAAAAAATACTTATATATCTAATAATAGTTAAAATAGCAGTTACGTTTGAAACCAAATATAACTATCTATTTCAAGTTTTATTATTTAAGCTAAAGTTTATTCTTCATATAATTTTGCATCATCCCACCAAATTGTTTTATCTGCAACAATGGCGTCCTGCTTTACTATGTCGCCAGTTCTGGTAACGACAGAATATTCCAGGATGTCTTTTCCCGCAGCATCTACTGCTGTGTAAACCAAATGCTCTTCGTTCATGTTGGTAAGACATTTACGGAAATTGATTCCAACGCAACCTGGCTGGGAAAGAATTTGCTCAATAATATTACGTCCAACGTAATATCCTTGTGTGGCTTCAGGGTTAGCCGCTTTAAAAGCAGTTACTAATTTAATACCTTCGGAAAGCCCAATGTCTTC
>JBDSPQ010000392.1:0-8713 GCA_039930305.1 Ginsengibacter sp.
TTGAATTGAGGCTTATTACCGAACATGCAACCCAAAAGGAAAGCGGCAGAAAAACATCTGGAATATTACCGGTTACCGTTGGATTTAAAACCAACCTGTTGCAGGAAAAAGGAATAATTCCCCTGACCTCATTTCTCGGCCACCTTACCCTCCCTCATACCGGCAGAAAAGAATTTCATACAACCTATGCAGCGCCGGCATTTCGATTTGCTATGCAACACACCTTATCAGCAAACATAACGTTGGCTTATAACCTTGGGGCGGAATGGGATGGCGAAAGCCCTGCCGAAACTTATATTTATTCGTTGACGAACGGCATTTCCATTTCAAAAACATTAGGTATATATGGAGAATTCTATGGATACTTTCCAACGCAGGAAAAGGCCAACCATTTTTTCGATTGTGGCGTTACTTATTTAATAAACAACAATTGCATCGCAGATTTCTCGGGAGGGTTCCGCCTTACCGGAAATGAGCTCAAAAATTATATAGCGCTTGGCTTCTCCTTCCGGGCTGATACCAGGGGAAATAAAAGATAGCGGAATCAAAGGAAGCAAAGCCCTTTACTGATTAGCCTGCTTATTCAATTTGCTGTGATTACGACTGTAAAGAAAATAAATTACAAGACCGATGACGAGCCATATAAGAAACCGCATCCAGTTAGTATAACCTAGCTCTGTCATTAAATAAAAGCAACTTGCCAGTCCAAGCACAGGGATGAGCGACAGTTTTTTGATAAATGATGCTATGGTCAAACCAGTTGCCAGAATCACGAATAAATAGAAAGGTAGCTTTTCGCGAAATACTTCCCAACCTAAACTGAAGTCGAACAACCCAAGAAAATTTTTCCAAAAAATAAGGATACCCATGAGAAACAAAACAGGGACAATAAATTGTGAGTTGATATGGGGAATTTTAAATTTAGGTTTTCCTTCCCCTGCTTCCCTTGCCGGCAATAAGAGTACTCCCCCACATACAAGGACAAACGCAAACAAAGTCCCAATGCTCGTAAGGTCTGTAACTTCTGTCAGGTTTAAAAACAGCGCAGGTATGGCTACAACGAAACCGGTAACAATAGTTGAGAAGGAAGGTGTTTTATATTTTGGATGAATACGGCTAAACGCTTTCGGCAGCAATCCGTCGCGGCTCATGCTCATCCATATGCGTGGCTGCCCCATCTGGAACACGAGCAACACACTTGCAGTGGCAATAACGGCGCTGAAAGAAATAATGTAGCTGATCTTTGTGAGCCCAATCCTTGCAAACACAAAGGCTAGCGGATCACCAACCTGTAGTTCTGTATAGGAGACCATTCCTGTAAGTACAAGTGCTATTAAAATATATAAAACCGTACAAATAATCAGCGAGTATATCATTCCCTTCGGAAGATCCCGTTGCGGGTCACTGCACTCTTCCGCCGTGGTGGAAATGGCATCAAAACCAATGTAGGCAAAGAAGACGGCGGACACTCCTTTCATCATTCCTTCGAAACCATTGGGAAGAAACGGGCTCCAGTTTTCAGGGGCTACATAGAAAAACCCAATCACAATTACCGCAATAATGATTACGATCTTAAGCCCCACCATGAGGTTGGTTGCGCGGCGGGTTTCTTTGATACCGGTGTAAACCAGCCAGGTGATCAGGAAAACAATCCCAAGTGCAGGCACATCTGCAATAATTTTTAAGGAACCTATTTGTGGAGCGTTCAACCAGGCGGTATATCCTTCCCGCATAGTTTGGGTAAGATCTTTAATAGCCGTACCGTTGCTTAATTCGATAGTAGCGGCATCAAATGCCCTTGAAGCAGAAAGATAATCAGTAGTCAGGTACGCAGGAATATGAATGTTTAAACCTTCGAGAAGGTTTACAAAATACTGGCTCCACGAAATCGCCACCGCAATATTGCCAATCGCATATTCCATAAGAAGATCCCACCCAATGATCCACGCAATTAATTCGCCGAAAGATGCATAAGCGTAAGTATATGCGCTACCGCTAACGGGTATGCGCGAAGCAAATTCCGCATAACACAAAGCTGAAAAGCCGCAGCAAATCGCCGTGAGAACGAATAACAAAGAAACGCCCGGGCCGCCCTGGTATGATGCATTGCCGATGGTAGAAAAAATGCCTGCGCCTACAATAGCGGCTATTCCCATAGCAACCAGGTCTTTTACATGGAGAACTTTTTTTAAGCCAGACGCGGAATGCGTTGCATCAGACAAACCTTCATGGGCATCGGCTAAAATAGCCGGGATACTTTTTTTGCGAAAAAGCTGGTTCGACATGTGTTAGTTTTTAGTAAGGCTGAAAGTAAAGAATTATTGTGGAATAAAGCGCTGATGCCTTATGAACAGGCGATAGAAAATAAAATGAGCGTGATGCAAGCTATCACAGTAAAAATCAAAGGCTGATTTTTTTGCATTACACATGAAAATTGGAGTGTACTGTTTATAGCACCACTTAGAAGCTGTTTAAAAATTGAATGCCGAATCCATTATATTTTTTCTGCCATGAATGGACGAATAAAAAAAGGAATAATTTATGGCAGTCGGTATTATTCGTGGCGAAATTTTGGCAGTTGCATTGGCTTAGTAAGTTCTTGAAAACAGCTTTTTGGCGGAGAATAAAATGTGAAGACAAAAATTACCCCAACCCGACTGTTTGAACTTCCTTGTGAATTTTTGCAATAAGTCCCTGCAGAACCTTACCAGGACCTACTTCAGTAAAAATCGCTGCGCCATCAAAAATCATCTGCTCTATACTTTGCGTCCATCTTACCGGGCCGGTCAGTTGAGAAATAAGGTTGGTTTTTATTTCAGCGGTATCGGTTACAGCATGGGCAGTTACATTTTGATATACGGGACAAATGGGGTTTTCGAAGCTTGTTTGCCAAATAGCGTTTGCCAGTTCTTCCCGTGCAGGGTCCATAAGCGGAGAATGAAAAGCGCCCCCCACTGGTAAGATTAATGCCCGCTTCGCCCCCGCTTCTTTCAATAACACACAAGCCTGTTCAATTCCCCTGATACTTCCTGATATCACGATCTGGCCAGGGCAATTGTAATTTGCAGGTACGACTATCTCCTCTTTAAAACTGGCACAAATTTCTTCAACCCGTCCATCGTCCAGGCCCAACACCGCAGCCATAGAAGAAGGATTGAGGTCGCATGCTTTTTGCATAGCGCCTGCTCTCACGGATACAAGTTTTAAAGCGTTTTCAAAACTGAGACACCCGTTCGCAACGAGCGCAGTAAACTCGCCTAAGGAATGACCCGCAACCATATCCGGTGTTTCAGTAATAAGTGCCTGGAATGCCGCTATTGAATGTAGAAATATGGCGGGCTGTGTGACGTTTGTCTGCTTTAGTTCTTCCGGACTCCCGGAAAACATGACATCAGAAATCCTGAAACCAAGAATATCATTGGCCTTTTCGAATAATTCCCTGGCCGCGATATTTTCTTCATAGAGCGTCTTACCCATTCCACTAAACTGGGAACCCTGGCCCGGAAAAACAAATGCATGTTTCATCAAAAAGTATTTAAAATTATCGTCTCCTGATAAGATCTGCCTGGATAAGGCTGATAAATTCGTTGCGGGTAGTTTGCTTCTCAAATTCGCCGAAAAAAGCAGAAGTCGTAGTAACCGAATTTTGCTTTTGCACACCACGCATCATCATGCAGAGGTGGGCAGCTTCTATCACTACTGCAACACCTAAGGGATCCAGCGCTTCTTTTATGGCTTCTAATATCTGCGTAGTAAGTCTCTCCTGGACCTGCAATCTTTTTGAGAAAACATCCACCACCCGGGCGAGTTTGCTCAGGCCGGTGATCCATCCATTTGGAATATAAGCAATGTGGGCACGGCCAAAGAACGGGAGCATGTGATGCTCGCACATGCTGTAGAGCTCAATGTCTTTCACTACAATCATTTCACTTATCTCTTCATGAAATTTTGCAGAATTCAGGATTGCCTTTGCATCCATTCCGTAGCCCTGGGTAGAGAACTGCATGGCTTTCGCCAAACGTTCAGGAGTTTTCAGCAGTCCCTCTCTTTCCGGGTCTTCACCAAGCAATCGCAGAGTCTCCGCATAATTTTTAATCAACCCCTGGGTGACATCAGTATCATACTCTTCAATCTTTCTATATGCCATATAAAATTTTTTTTAAAAAATTTAGTTCGCCGGATATTCCGCATAGTTACGCGGTGTTTCGTATAAGCGCACCTGCAGATCAAGATCATTATGTATCGCTTGCCGGAGAATGTTATAAATAACAATAACAATATTTTCAGCCGTTGGGTTCACATCAGCAAATTCAGGGATATCCAGATTAAGATTTTTGTGGTCAAACTTTTCATTAATCTTTTCATTAATGATATCGCTTAACAATTTGAGATCGATAACAAAGCCTGTTTCCGGATCAGGTATACCGGTAACTTTCACCTCCATTTCATAGTTATGACCATGATAAGAAGGGTTGTTGCATTTGCCAAAAACAGCATCATTTTTCTGCATATCCCAGGCTGGGTTAAACAGCCGGTGGGCAGCATTAAAATGTTCCCTCCTGTAGACCGACACTTTATTCATACTTGTTTCCATAATTATTCACCAAAATATTCTACGTAAATACGCGGGGTTTCATAGAGTTTGATGCAGTGCAATTTCACTGGAGGTGGAAGGTGAGGCTCTAACTGGCGCCAAACAGCCTTAGCCAGGTTTTCAGTTGTGCACATCTTCCCTTTCAAAAATTTCACATCAACATTCAGATTTTTATGATCGAGTTTATCGAGAACAAACTCCTTTATAAGCAGGCTTAATATTTTTACATCGAAAAGAAAACCGGTTTCCTCCACCACTTCGCCCTTTATTGTTACAAACAATTCATAATTGTGCCCGTGCCAGTTTTCATTTGCACATTTACCAAATACCACTTCATTTTGTTCTTTAGTCCATTCAGGGTTATAAAGTTTGTGTGCCGCATTAAAATGTTCAATTCTTGTTAAATACACCATTTCACCTTAAAAAATTATGTGCAAAGGTAGCGTCAGAAAATTAAATTGGTTGCTAAATGCGAGATTTGCAGCATGAAGTTGTTAGTTGTTGCCGCTACGGAAGGCGAGATAGCGCCATTCATCGAGGCCGGATATCCTGTGGATTTGGCTGTGACTGGCGTTGGTATACCTTCTACAATAATTCAAGTGAGTAAAAAATTACAGGAGCAAACATATGACCTGGCTATACAGGCAGGGATCGCTGGCACTTTCATTGCATCGTTGGAGCAAGAAAGTTGTGTACTGGTGGAGCAAGACACATTCGCAGATATAGGCGCAGAAGAACAAGGTGTTTTCCAAACGATTTTCGAGATGGGCCTGGCAGACAAAAATGAATTTCCCTACAAAGATGGCTGGCTGAAAAATGAACACCCTTTCCTGAAACAAAGAATGCTCCCCATGGTTTCCGCTATTACCGTAAATAAAATAACGGATAATGCAACAGTGACAGCGAACACCTACAGCAAATTCCATCCGGCAGTGGAGAGTATGGAAGGTGCAGCCTTTCACTATGTTTGCCTTTGCAATCACGTACCATTTCTGCAATTAAGAAGCATATCCAATATTGTAGGCGAACGCGATAAAAAAAAATGGAAAATGTATGAGGCGATTAATTCATTAAATACCGCCTTAAAAAAAATAACCGAAAACTTTATTTGAAATGGATGTCACACTAGGATTTTCACCCTGCCCGAACGATACATTTATATTTGATGCGCTGGTCAATGAAAAAATTGATACAGAAGGGATAAATTTTATTACGCAGCTTGAAGATGTGCAGACGTTGAATCAACTGGCTATGGCATCGGAGTTAGATGTTACAAAAATAAGTTACGGTGTATTACCGAAAATCCTTGACAAATATGAGGTATTAAATAGTGGCAGCGCTTTAGGCTCTGGTGTAGGGCCGTTGCTGATCGCCAACGAAAATGTATCCTTTGCTGACGTGCCTGAGTACACTATTGGCATTCCGGGAGAAAATACCACGGCACATTTGTTATTTTCCCTTGCTTTCCCCGTCGCAAAAAATAAAGTATTCCTGAGATATGATCAGATTGAGGATTTTGTAATTGGAGGTGAGAAACAGCTCGGTGTAATCATCCACGAAAATCGCTTTACTTATGCCGCCAAAGGATTGCATAAAATTGTAGACCTGGGAAACTATTGGGAAGAAAAAACGGGTTACGCTATACCGTTAGGTGGTATTGTCGCAAAAAAATCTATTGATGCAAAACTTGTAAATAAGATTGACATACTTATAAGGAAAAGTATTGAATATGCCTTTAGTAACTATCCCGAAATTCCGGACTATGTAAAGGAGCACTCACAGGAAATGGATACTAACGTGATGAAGCAGCATATTGACCTTTACGTAAACGAATACTCGTTGGATTTGGGCAATACCGGGAAAGCCGCCATCAACAAGCTGCTTGAGGTGTATAATAATCAAACCGAATGAAATATTATTTCACAAGCTATGGCTTCATCAATTCATTAATATACCTGAATTTATTGCTGATCAAGGGCCTCCTTGTACACTTTAAGGCATCTTTCCCTTGCTTGTTTATGATCCACTATTGGCCCCGGGTAGGTAAATTCCTGGAACTCCGGAACCCATTTTTTTATGTAATCCAAATCCTTATCGAATTTTTTAGTTTGCAGTTCGGGGTTAAATATCCTGAAATATGGCGCGGAATCACAGCCGCTGCCAGCTACCCATTGCCAACCACCATTATTGGCCGCAAGATCATAATCTAAAAGTTTTTCGGCAAAATAAGCTTCGCCCCAGCGCCAGTCAATAAGTAAGTGTTTGCAAAGAAAACTTCCCGTAATCATTCTTACCCGGTTGTGCATATAGCCCGTCTTATTTAACTGGCGCATGCCGGCATCAACAATCGGATATCCGGTCTGGCCTTCGCACCATTTTTTAAACTCCCCTTCATCATTTCGCCACTGGATATGGTCATAGGCTGGCTTGAAGGATTTGTGGTGACCGACATGCGGAAAATGCCAAAGAATAGACATATAAAATTCCCTCCAGATAAGCTCATTCAGAAAAGTTTGGTTTAAAGACGCTGCTTTTCTTACTTCGTCTCTTATACTAACCGTCCCAAACCTGAGATGAATGCCCAGCCTTGAAGTTCCTTTTTCGAGAGCAGGATAATCCCTCGTCTTGCTGTAATTTTTAATCCGTTCATCTGCAGGATGCGCAGGAGGAATTTGCTGGTCTTTTTCTGCAAAACCCATATCCTCCAGCGATGGTATGGGTAAGGATTTTATTTTTACAAAATTCTTGTAATATTTATCGCATGGATAAGATTTTGTATAAAAATCTGTAAGTGTTGATCTCCACTTTCTACTATAAGGCGTAAATACAGTGTAAGGTTGACCGTTATCCTTCAGCACTTCATCCTTTTCGAAAATTACCTGGTCTTTAAATGTTGTAAACTGAATGAGCTTTTCATTCAGGAAATGCTTAATTTTCTCATCCCGGTCAATCGCGTAGGGTTCATAGTCATGATTCGCAAACACTTCAGCAATACTGTATTGAGCCAATAAACTTCGAAAGGCATTTTCCGGTGTATCATAAAAAACATGCAGTGACGCACCTTTTTTGATTAAAATTTCTTCCATGCCCACGAGCACATCACGAATAAATTGCACTCTCTTATCTTTCTTCTCCGGCAGCTTATCTAAAATATTTCGATCAAAAATAAAAACAGGTAATACCTTTTTGGCGGACTTTAAAGCACGGTAAAGGCCGGCATTATCGTGCAGGCGGAGGTCCCTGCGAAACCAGAATACGTTAATTTTTTCCATAGTCTTTTATACTACTTTGAAAACAAATTTACCCGTAAATGGTTTCGATTATATGGTTATAAATTTTTCTGGTGATGGAATTGCCGTAAGTCTTGTCCATAAAATTTCCCACCCATTTCAAATGATAAATTGCGTTGGTAAAAAATAATTCATCCGCACCCAGCAGATCCTCAATTGCAAGCGCCTTTTCGAATATAGGGTAATAACCCAAACTGAATTTCTCAAGCATCCACCGGCGCATAACACCTGCAACGCAGCCTTCTGACAAAGGCGGAGTAAATAGCTGATTTCCTTTCACTATGAAAACATTGGCAATGGCAGAATCGCAAACATGTCCAAACGAGTTTAGCACAATGCAATCGTTTAGCCTATTTTTTTTAGCATAAAGGGCTGCTAAGACATATGGTTGACAATTGTTGGATTTAAGATGGGAATACTCGTCACAGGATTTTCTTACCCCGGGAAGCACATCTGTTACCAGGCCGTTTTCATTCAACTTTGGAGGAAGATCTAATGCCCATGATTCAATGATTAGATTGGGAGCATGATTTTCAGGGTCGAAAATTCCGCCGTTGCCACGGATGACAGCGAGCCTGATACGGGCGCTGCCGGAATGTTTGTTTTTTTGACAAAGACCAGTGACTTGTTTAATGATAAACTTTTTATCAAGCAAGGCTGGTAACGCAAATTGCAACAACGACAAACCATTAAATAAACGATCAAAGTGAAAATCTACATTGATAATGTTTCCGTTCAACATTTTCATGGTCTCAAATAAACCATCGCCGTACCTAAGGCCCCTGTTGGCCGGGGAAATAATTGCAGTATGCTGCCGGTAAAACTTATT
>JBDSPQ010000393.1:0-5583 GCA_039930305.1 Ginsengibacter sp.
CCTTTTTTGTTTTTATTCTTTACCAAGAAAATTATTTTACCTGAATGTATTCCAGCGAGTATTTGCGGCCTATTTGTATTCCCTTCATTCCTGATCTCAGCAAGAGATAACCGATACCGCCAAGTACGGCAGATGAACCTACCAGGTAGGGACTTGCATGATATCGCGTATTGGGTTTAGCAAAAAGCCACGTACCCATTCCTACGGTAGTCAATAAAATCCCGCCGCCAAATAACGCCCCGCCAGATCCAGCCCAATTAAATTTTTTTCCATCGGTGTTGTAAAGGCCGGTTATGTCCCGGTAAAATACAGCCCTTCTATATGTACCAACTGTGTCAAGAAAATAAACACCCAGCGAAGTGGGCCTCTGCTTTACATCGTATTGAACCAAAAAAATACTATCCCTGTTGATACTCGTTATAAACCCATGATAATAATTAGTGGAACTGGATACATCAACTTCATTGCCGGGAAAAAATGTTCTGATCGCCTTGTAATTTTTCTTCAGAACAATAATATCGGAAGATTGTCCGTGGCACAAGGTGTATAAAAATAACATCGGAAGGCAAGCGATCAATCTCATTGCAAACCACTTTTTTTCACTAAAAACAAAGCCCCGGCTAAAAGGATTGTTCCAAAAACAACTAATATCAGCCCCGATATTTTATTAATCAACAGGATATTTTTAATGGTAAGCTTAGATCTTAATTTGCCCGCCAGGGTGACCTTCGCAATGTCAGCCGACATATTCAACAGGAGTGTGGTGGTAAAAATTATTATACGCTCTTTCACCGTATGTGTCACAGCGATGGCGGTGGCGGCTGTAAGCCAAAATGCAATTACAGCCGGATTTAAACTATTTAACAACAATCCCTGTAAGGCTATTTTCGCATGATCAGTTGCCTTAAGGGGAGGCAAGGATATATCTTCCGGATGAAGGGGAACCTTCTTAAAGAATATGTAATACAATCCCATTCCTATCAGAAAAAAACTGCCGGCAATTCCAATTGGCTTTTTAAAATCCATAAGCTGGTTCACCCATTCAGAGAAAACATTGCTCAGGATCACTAATAGAAAATCACTGATCCAAACGCCAATAATGAAGCTGAATCCACCCTCCTTTCCATTGTTGATGCTCTGTTTTATTATGGTGAAAATCACCGGCCCTACAGAAATTACAAGCAGCAATCCCATTGCAAATCCTTTGAGTATTGCTTCAAGTACTTCTACCATGCCGTTGGATCATAATTTTTATGGGTGAATCAAGGTAGTTAAGACTACAAATTTAAAAGGTAGAAGGGTAATTATTGATTAGTATATAGATTATACTTTTACTATTTTCAGGTACTTGTGCCAATCTTCAAGCATTTTTCCTTTTAACACGCGGGGAAACTTATGCTGACCTCCCACTTTACCTTTTGATTTCATGAAATTTAAAAAAGTATCCTCACTTAGCACATCTACAAAGACTTCTTTCAAAGCATGTTTTCTTTCAACTTCATAATCATCATTTAGCTCTTTCAGCTTTTCGTCAATCATGATTTTCAACGTCTCTGAATTTACCACATCATCAGTTGCTATAAACCAATGGTGGGCGAAAAAATTTCCATAAGGGATACCTGCGACCGTAAATTCTCCAATAGAAATATTGAGTTCCTCACTTACCAGATTAATAGCTTTATTCATATTATCTACACTCAGGTGCTCACCAACAAGACTAAGGAAATGCTTTGTGCGACCAGAGATGATAATTTCACATTTCTCCAGATCTACAAACTGTATTGTATCCCCTATCAGGTATCTCCATGTTCCGGCATTGGTGCTAATGAGCAAGGCATAGTTTTTATTCAGCTCAACCTCGTGTATCATTAAAGCTTCAGCTTCGGGAAGCATATTGCCCTCAATATCGAAGTTTTTGTAGTCAAAAGGCACGAACTCAAAAAATATATTATTGTTAATAGCGAGTCTCATGCCTTTTGCATCCTGTCGGTTTTGGTATGCTAAAAAACCTTCGCTCGCCAGGTAAGTTTCAATAAAAGTAATTGGCTTGCCCAGCAGCCGGTTAAAGCCTTTTTTATATGGTTCAAGTGCCACCCCGCCGTGGACATAGAAAGCTAGGTTAGGCCATATTTCGTGTATGTGCTTGAGATTGTATCTTTCTATTACTTTTTCCATGCAAAGTTGTACCCATGCGGGTACACCCACAAGAAATGCAATGTCCCAATCGGGAGCTTTTTCCACTATTTCATCCAGTTTTTTTGTCCAGTCGCGATACTTTGCAATTTTCCTTCCTGGCTTATACATTCCCTGGAACCAAAATGGAATATTTTTAGCCTGTATCCCACTAAGATCTCCCACATAATACGTAGCAGTTTTTTGCAGGTGAGTACTTCCACCAAGCATAAGCCAACCTTTACCAACGGATGCTTTAGGAACCTTTGTATACGAGGCAAGGCTTAGTAATTGGCGAATACTTGTCGTCGTATTAGCCCTTATCAACTCTTTGGTGATAGGAATGTATTTGCTGGAAGATTCGCTGGTGCCGCTACTTAATGCAAAAAATTTGATAATGCCCGGCCAGCACACATCAGGTTTTCCATCAAGAGCCCTGTGCCACCAGTTTTTGAAAATTGTACTATAATCAAACGTGGGAACAATTTTCTGAAATGTTTTTCCAGGGTGCCGGCTTAGTAATATTTTATCAAATAAGTATTTCTGGCCAAATTCAGTAAACCTCGATTTTCTTAGAAGTTTTTTTAAAACTTTTATTTGCTGCCGTTTGGGGGAGGTTGCAGGAAAATTTAATAACCTTGCAATCGATTCAGGAAATTTTAAATCAAATGGCATTCAATTAGATAGATTTGACAAGAACAAATTTAATAAATACTTAATGCAGTCGCATTATTATTTACAAATGGATTAGGGTGTGATTGTTAATTTTATTACTTCAACAAAACTCTACTTCAATTTCTAAAAAATTAAAAGAGCTTTTTGCAAAAAAAGGTAAAGCTGAATCCGACCATACCCATATTTGAACTTAAAGATCGCCTTTCAAGATAAATAATTTTACAAGCACTTTTAATGAACAATACTTTCTAAAGGTTTAACTAGGGAATTAAGTTACTGCTACGCAAAAAAATTTCGTTAATTTTATTCTCCGGAGATTACAAACATTCGGGCTTTTTTTGACTTTCTCCCAAGCAGAATGTATAAAATCTAAATTTAACTATTAAAAACTATCTTCCATGTACAATCATATTTGGAAAAAATATCTGCCTATCATAAAAATTTTGTTGAAAAAATCGGCATCGGAAGAGCAGGTTTTAGATCTCAACAGAGTTGATTTTGAGAGAGCCGGAACGGGCAGAAAAGCTGGATATAAATTTATCATTGAGTTTACCGATGGAAAAGTAGGTAACGTAATCAGTGGTTCTACATTAGCAATGCATCTTGCCTCGGTTATTTTAGAAGATGATTCCGCGAAGCAAATCCTGCAGGATAATAATTATGAAGTAAGTCTGAATACAAAATTTCAATTATCAATCAAGAATGTAACTCCGGCAGAAAGTGTGAAAATGGATCCTGAAAATGAAGACGCTTCCTAGGTAGGTCGCCGTGATTAATGATGCACTCCGATAAGAGGCTTTAAAAAATTATTTAGAAGCAATCAGAAAATAAATTGAATAGTTGATTTTATTAAAAATCAATTTCAACGATAGCTAATCTTATCAAAGCCAAACCCATTTTAAGAATTTATTTAATTCCATTCCCATCAATTTAATTAGCTACTACGTATATGAACTCAAGATCAAAAAAATATTATCAAAGGAAAAAAGAGCAAAGTGGAGAGCAGAAAGGCTCGGTGACCGAAGCGGGTTATAATGAAGAAAACCCGGGTACTGTAAAGCAATCTCCTAAAAAAAATCCCGCTCCTGAAAAGTCACAGGACGATCCATCGGAAGATACATTGGCAAGCCAGGATGATACCGGAGGAGGACATGAGTCAGGCAAAAGAGTCGATGAAAATTAGCAATCGGAAGGATTTGCTTTTTAAACTGACTTGAGTTATATGTTGCCACGTTAGCGTTGGTTATTTCCCTGGAATATAAAAAATAAACCCTACCAATAAAATGGTGCGGCTTTTTTTTCTCATATGTCCGAAAAAGGGATTAAAGTAATAATGACCATGTTTGCCATCTAAGGACAGGCTGCGTTCGACTGACCAATTGATAAAATTTAAATAAAAAAAAGGCTGTCTTTTTAGGACAGCCTCTTTTTATAGATTCTTTAATATTTAATTAGCACTTTTAATATCCACTGTATTAGCATCGCCACCACCTACTTCACAATTTGTGTTGATTCTTTCGGTGCTGATACCTTCAGTTTCTAGCAAATAGGTTTTGATAGCATCAAGTCTGCGGGTACACATAGCCTGAGATGCTTTGGATGCTGCCGGATAACCGATAATATCAATATTACAAGCAGGATTACCTTTCAATTTTGAAGCAACAGTTGCCAGCATCGCTTTTGCATCACTGCTCAATGTTCTGGATGTTCCTCTAAAAGAAATACTCGGCAGATCGCCTATTTGACAAGCATTCATCATACTGCTATCCATCATGTTTTTGCAACATTCAGGATCAGGACATTTGCCTACACCATCAGCATCAACCGGTTGGCAATCTGTTGGCGTAATTAACTGCTTGTCTTTACAATCAGGAACACCGTCGCCATCGGTATCTTTAGTAATACCGCGGAAATCTACAGGACAACCGGCGGGAGTATTTGGTTCTTTATCAAATTGATCAGCAACACCATCACCGTCACTATCAACAACACTTAATTTAGAAGCAAGAGTATCAATTTGTGTTTGTAAATGATCATTCAGTCTTGACACAGGATTATCAAATAAAAGCTGAGGCTTTGATTGATTGCCAAGGGCAAACTCTAAACCAACAAATCCATAACTAAACTTATCCTTATGTACACGGCTTCTGAACGAAGGAGGTGATTGCCAATAAACTAAACCATCCAGATTGTCAGCATCAACAAAATTCATTCTATACCCAAGATCCAAATTAATTAGACTTGAAAGATTGAATTTAAGACCCGCGCCGACTGGTACAAACCGTGGACGTTCCGGAGAATTATTATCTACAAAATCAACCTGGTTGGTTGTACCAGCATTTACCACTTTAGTATCATATCCTAAAAAGCCTAAACCAGCACTAACGTACGGTAAAACCTTATTTTTAGGACTTAGGAAATTGATATTTCCAAAAGTGAAAACGCCACTCAAACTTACTGCATAATGGAGATCAGTTTCGAACGAGGAAACTGGTCTGCCCACGCCAAATTTATCATCCTGATCCCCTTTGAGATTTCCACCCATATAGTCAGCTTGGACTGCTAAATAGTGATTAAACTGGTATCGGAGGTTGGCGCCATAACCTAATGAATATTTGGGATTGGCAAAATCATTAGAACCACCAAAAACAACGGATGGGTTCATAACACCGGCATTAACTCCTATGGTAAATTTCCGAAAAGCTCCGCTGCCGGAAAATGGTGCCTGCGCAAAAG
>JBDSPQ010000394.1:0-4962 GCA_039930305.1 Ginsengibacter sp.
CATACGCGAGGCCAATGCTGAAGATATGGCAAGGCAGAACAGGATCATGCATGAAACACAATTGTTATACGCGGAATACACTCACCTGGCAACTTCAGGAAATTAAAACGGGAATAAATGAAAAAAAAAATTACGATCGCAGCATTGTTTCTTATGACTGCTTCCTGTAAAGACAATACACCGAAATTTGATGCCTCCGGCACTTTTGAAGCGATTGAAACTATTGTGTCTGCGGAGGCTTCTGGTAAAATTTTCGAACTAAACGTCCGGGAAGGCCAGCATCTTCCGAAGGATTCAATAGTTGGCATTATTGATCCCATAAATATTGATCTGCAGAAAGAACAAGTCATCTCATCAATTAATGCACTACGCGAAAAAACTTCGGATCCGGCACCGCAGAAAAGACTACTGAAGTCGCAGTTGGCAGTTCAGAAATCGCAGTTGCAAAACCTACAGCATGAAAAGCAACGAATAGAAAATCTGCTCCGGCAGGATGCTGCCACGCCGAAACAACTAGACGATATGATTGCACAAATAGAAATAGTGCAAAAGCAAATATTGGTGACACAACAACAGGTGAATGTACAGGAAAGCAACATCGCTACACAGAACAGAAGTATCCTGAGCGAAAGCGGACCTCTCGAAAAGCGCGCCGAACAACTGCAATATTTAAGGGATAAGACTAAAATAATAAACCCCATAGCGGGTGAGGTGCTTACGAAATATGCTGAAGAATATGAGGTAACATCTCCCGGAAAGGCCTTATACAAAATTGCCGATCTCTCCACCATGATTCTTCGTGCTTACATCACCGGTAATCAATTTGCGAACATACAGCTGAATCAGGAAGTAAAAGTGTTTACCGATAACGGTGCGGGTAAATACAAAGAGTATAACGGTACCGTTGAATGGATAAGTGATAAGGCAGAATTTACACCTAAAACAGTGCAGACGAGAGAGGAGCGTGCGAACCTCGTTTATGCAATAAAGATCAGGGTAAAAAATGATGGCTACCTGAAGATTGGCATGTACGGTGAAGTCGCATTGCATTGACAGAATGCAAAAAGAGCAGATAAATAAAAAATCAAATGACGAATGCCGGAGAAAATTTGAAAGAGGGATCTATACAAAACCCAGGAACAACAGTGATATCCTCCATTGTGCTTTTGGGCCTTACAAAAATCTACGGCAAAGAAAAGAAAGTTGCAGTTGACAGTATTACCCTGTCAGTAAATAAAGGTGAATTATTTGGCTTAATCGGGCCGGACGGTGCAGGGAAAACCAGCCTGTTCAGAATGCTTACCACACTGCTGTTGCCAGATGCAGGAACAGCCGCTGTCGGAGGATTTGATATTGTAAGGGACTATAAGCAAATAAGAAATACCATTGGTTACATGCCTGGAAAATTTTCCCTCTACCAGGACCTGACGGTAGAGGAAAACCTTCGGTTTTTTGCAACCATTTTTAATACCACTATTGAAAAGAATTATGAACAAATAGAGGAGATATATGTCCAGATAGAGCCATTCAAAAACCGCCGGGCCGGCAAGTTATCAGGTGGCATGAAGCAAAAACTGGCTTTATGTTGTGCCCTTATTCACAAGCCCTCGGTGCTTTTCCTGGATGAACCGACCACGGGTGTAGATCCTGTATCGCGAAAAGAATTTTGGGATATGCTTAAGCGTTTGAAAGCGCAGGAGATTACCATTATGGTTTCAACTCCCTACATGGACGAAGCCACGCTTTGCGATAAAGTGGCCTTAATTCAAAATGGAAAAATATTGTCAGTCAATACGCCGCAAGGCATTGTCAATTCTTACCCGGAAAAACTGTATGCAATAAAATCATCCAACATGTATTTACTGCTGCAGAGCTTAAAAAAATATGAGAGCACAATTGAAAGCTATGCCTTTGGAGAATATGCGCATGCCACATTTAGAAATGATATTTCTGATAAAAACGACCTTGAGTATTTCTTACAAAAGCAAGGCGTTGAAGATATTGAAATGAAACCGGCAGCCGTCACTATCGAAGATTCATTCATCAAATTATTGAAGAACTAAATGGAATATTCCGTTATAAAAGCAGAAAAACTAACGAAAAAATTTGGCGGTTTTATTGCCGCAGATTCTCTTTCATTTGAAGTGGAACAAGGAGAAATATTTGGCTTCCTGGGAGCGAACGGTGCAGGCAAAACAACTGCGATACGCATGCTTTGCGGCCTGTCCATTCCGTCTTCCGGCAAGGCCACCGTAGCGGGTTTTGATGTTTACAGGCAATCAGAACAGATAAAAAAAAACATAAGCTATATGAGCCAGAAATTTTCTTTGTATGAAGATCTGACGGTAATGGAAAACATCCGGTTTTTTGGGGGGATTTACGGACTCACTGATAAACAACTGAAAGACAAAAGCGATCAGCTAATTGCACAATTGGGTTTGCAGACTGAAGTTAAAAAATTGGTTGCTGATCTTCCACTGGGCTGGGAACAAAAGTTGTCATTTTCAGTCGCTGTTATTCACCAGCCTAAAATTGTTTTTCTTGACGAGCCAACAGGCGGCGTAGATCCCGTAACACGACGACAGTTCTGGGAACTTATTTATGCCGCGGCTAATGATGGCATGACGATTTTTGTTACCACCCATTATATGGATGAAGCCGAGTATTGTAAAAGGATATCAATAATGGTAGATGGCAAGATTGCGGCTTTGGATACACCGGAAAATTTAAAGAAAAAATTCGGGGCTACCTCAATGGATCAGGTATTTTACCAACTGGCGAGAGGCGCGCAAAGATCCGATGGTTAAAAACCGCGTCTTGGATGTTTGCCGGTGTTGCCCGACAATGACAGGTTAAAATATTTTTAAAAGCTTTTTAAAATTAGCAGCCAAAATACAGGACAATGAGCTATCATTTTAAATTCCCAAATTCCAATTCTCAATTTTTTGCTTTTGTGAGAAAAGAATTTGCTCATGTATTACGGGATCGGAAAACCCTGCTCATCCTTTTCGTATTACCGATTGTACAGATTCTCATATTTGGTTTTGCACTTACTAACGAGGTAAAAAACTCGAAAATAATTATCGCTGATTATGCTAAAGATGCAGCAACGCAGGAAATCATAAATAAGTTAGCAGCCAGCCAATACTTTACAATCGAAAAACAGGTCCTAAGTCCCCAACTAATTCAATCTGCCTTTAAAGCCGGAAAAATAAAAATGGCAGTTGTATTTCCCGCTAATTTTAACGAAACCCTTTCGCATTTGGGCAAAGCCCAAATACAATTGATTGCAGACGCTTCCGACCCGAATACAGCAAATACTCTTACCAGTTATGCGTCTGCAATAATTAGTGAATATACACGTGAGAGAAATGCTGAAACAGCTGTTCCTTTTCGTATTCTGTCCGAAACAAAATTTCTATACAATCCGCAGTTGAAAGGGGCGCCTAACTTTGTACCAGGCGTAATGGCTTTGGTCTTAATGCTTGTATGTGTGATGATGACGGCCATTTCAATTGTAAAAGAAAAAGAGACCGGGACTATGGAAGTCTTATTGGTATCGCCCTTCAAGCCGGTTCTGGTAATCCTTTCCAAAGCAGTTCCTTATTTATTGCTATCAATAATAAATGTTGCTACTATTATTCTGCTGAGTGTTTGCGTTTTGTCGCTTCCTGTAAATGGCAGTGTCATACTTCTGTTTGGGGAGAGTATCTTATTTATCATCACTTGTCTTTCATTAGGCATTTTAATTTCTATAAAGACCAATTCACAGCAAGTCGCTATGCTCATCTCATTAATGGGTATGCTGTTACCCACTATCTTATTCAGCGGATTTATGTTTCCTATAGAGAATATGCCTGTGCCCTTGCAAATCTTTTCCAATGCCATCCCGGCCAAATGGTATTATATCATAGTAAAGTCGATTATGATCAAGGGGCTTGGATTTTTAGCTATATGGAAGGAAACACTAATTCTTTTTGGAATTATGTTATTTTTTTTATTAGTAAGTCTGCGGAGTTTTAAAATAAGATTGGCATAAAAAAAATTGATTTGAAAGAGCTGTATCGCCTTTTCATTTCAACACTTCAATTAAATAAATGCGAACAATAAAGTTTTTACTGCAAAAAGAGTTCCGCCAAATATTCAGGAACAGGGCTATTGTGGCGATGATAGCCGTCATGCCTGTTGTTCAATTACTCATTCTTCCCCTGGCTGCGGACTACGAGGTCAGAAATATTAATATTGCTGTAGTAGATCATGATCATTCAAGCTATACGCGGCAACTGTTTGCCAGGATTTCTGCTTCGCAGTATTTCAAAATGGCCGGATACTTTTCCAATTTCTCTAATGCATTTGTTTTGATAGAAAAAGATAAGGCAGATATTATTCTGGAATTACCCGCAGGCTTTGAGAGAAACCTCGTCAGGGAAAACAGCCAACAAATATTCATTGCCGTGAATGCAATAAACGGTGTAAAAGCAAATTTGGGCGGCGCATACCTGGCGGATATAATCAAAGACTTTAATAACGACATTCGGTTAGAATGGCTGCAGCCGCCGGAGATGAATGATCTTCCTGGCATAGAGATAGTCACGGCCAACTGGTTCAATCCACTAATGAATTATAAGGTATTTATGGTGCCGGGCATTCTTGCAATACTGGTAACTATGGTAGGCGGCTTTCTTAGCGCACTTAACATTGTAAAGGAAAAGGAAGTGGGTACTATAGAACAGATTAATGTTACGCCGATTAAAAAACATCATTTTATCCTGGGCAAACTTATTCCATTCTGGGTGTTGGGAAACGTGGTGTTTTCCATTGGGCTTTTAGTTTCTTGGCTCGTATATGGCATCGTTCCATTGGGAAGCCTGGCTGTTTTATACAGTTTCATTACTGTATACATGGTAGCAGTTTTGGGGTTTGGATTATTGATTTCTACTTTTTGCGATTCCCAGCAACAGG
>JBDSPQ010000395.1:0-4679 GCA_039930305.1 Ginsengibacter sp.
TGATTTCCCAATAGGAACACCAGTCCTTATTTTTTGAAATGTTTTTAGCAAATAGTGTAAACATATTTTTGTTTTCCCTGCTCATTCCTAATATTTCTGCTGCTATACATTGATGAGAAACATCACGTATACAAAATGCATCCCGGGAAGGCAGGGCCGCTTCGTACCAGGGGCCAACAGGGTCGCCTGGATTTCCCTGATAATGCAATGTCATTTCTTTGGCCAGGTTGAAAGCGTTTTGCATCGCAGTATCAGAAGATGTAAAAGTTACCGCTCCACTCTGACCAAATGAAATAAAAAGAAAACAGCAATTCGCAATAACAGTTGTAGTCATTTTTTTCATATTAAAGGAGACATGGTAATTTTTCAAAGCCATAATTAGTGGCGTTTACAATTAATTATAACGGGTAAAAGAAGATATTGCCCGGGTTGCAATCATAAAAGAATCTTTTGATGCCGATGGTTTTAGTGCATTCCAGTTAACAGAAAAGGTAGAGATTTTTCTATTAAATATCTTGTAAATTCATGCCCTCCATAGCGCAAGAATGCAACATAGCCTTTGCCGTGCTTACCTGTGCTGCCACATAATAATTAAATTGTTGCCGTTGAAAGTTGGGACGAACGCATGCAAAATCTCTAGATTCCATAAAAAAATCACTCACCTTTTTAATGACAATTACTTTCCCGGGCTTTTTTATCGAGGCTCTTTTACAAGGCGAAAGTAGAAACTTGCGCCATGAACTTCTTTTATAATGCGGGGACTAATAAAGGGGATTACTGAAAAAAAGCTAATAATAAAATTGCATGAAGGCATCTACATATATATAAAAAAGGCTGCCCAACGCGGGCAGCCTTTTTTATCTGATTATTAAAGTTCTTATTTCACTTCTTCAAACTCAGCATCGGTCACGTTATCATTACCCCCTGCATCAGCAGTTTCTTCCTGCGGTTGCTGCGCATTGGCTTGCCCGTCAGGTCCGCTACCATTTGCACCGGCTTCCTGCGTAGCCTTATACATATCTTCACTCGCGGCCGTCCAGGCGGTATTCATTTCAGCAACTGCCGTGTCGATAGCAGTTACATCCTGGCTTTTGTGCGCTTCTTTTAATTTTTCCAAAGCTGATTCAATTGGTGCTTTTTTATCAGCAGGTATTTTATCTCCATATTCCTTAATTTGCTTTTCTGTCTGGAATATTAGACTGTCTGCCTGGTTGATTTTTTCTACTTTTTCTTTCGCAATTTTATCAGTCTCTTCATTAGCTTTCGCATCATTTTTCATTTTTTCAATCTCTTCTTTGCTCAGGCCACTTCCTGCTTCAATACGAATATTGTGAGTTTTACCAGTGCCCTTATCTTTCGCCGAGACATTTAAAATTCCATTCGCATCTATGTCAAATGCAACTTCAATTTGCGGAACCCCTCTTTGTGCAGGTGGTATTCCATCCAGGTTAAAAGTACCGAGGCTTTTATTTTGATTAGCCATGGGTCTTTCTCCCTGTAATACGTGGATCTGAACACCCGGCTGGTTGTCGCTGGCTGTAGAGAAGGTCTCCATTTTTTTAGTTGGTATGGTCGTATTGCTCTCGATCAAACGAGTCATTACACCGCCCATAGTTTCAATGCCTAAAGACAGCGGCGTAACGTCGAGTAACAATACGTCTTTCACTTCGCCTGTTAGTACACCACCCTGTATCGCTGCTCCTATCGCAACTACTTCATCCGGATTTACGCCCTTGTTTGGCTTTTTATTAAAAAACTTTTCTACGATTTCCTGAACTTTTGGGATACGGGTAGAACCACCTACCAGTATCACTTCATTAATATCAGCGATGCTAACACCTGCATCTTTTATAGCTGCCTCACATGGCTTCAGGCATCTTGCAAAAAGATCATCGGCCAGTTTTTCAAAATGTGCACGAGTCAATTTTTTCACAAGGTGCTTTGGCACACCATCCACTGCTGTGATATAAGGAAGGTTGATCTCAGTTTCGCTGGAAGATGATAATTCGATCTTGGCTTTTTCTGCAGCCTCTTTCAGCCGCTGCCACGACATTGGATCCTTATGCAGATCGATCGCCTCGTCTTTTTTAAATTCAGCGGCAAGCCAATCCATAATCACCTTATCGAAATCATCTCCACCAAGGTGTGTATCGCCATTGGTAGATTTTACTTCGAAAACGCCATCACCTAATTCAAGTATGGAAATATCAAAAGTACCGCCACCGAGATCAAATACAGCGATCTTTTGGTCAATGCTTTTTTTATCCATCCCATAAGCAAGAGCGGCTGCGGTTGGTTCATTAATAATACGCCTCACATTTAAACCGGCTATTTCTCCGGCTTCTTTAGTAGCTTGTCTTTGCGCATCGTTAAAATATGCCGGAACGGTTATTACCGCCTCACTAATTTCTTGTCCCAGGTAATCTTCCGCAGTCTTCTTCATTTTTTGAAGAGTCATAGCAGAAATCTCCTGTGGCGTGTAAGGCCTGCCATCAATGTCTATCCTTACGGTATTATTATCGCCTTTAATTACTTTGTAACTCCAATGTCCTGCCTCATTCGTCACTTCGTCCCATTTGTGACCCATAAATCGCTTAACGCTCATAATAGTGTTATGAGGATTAGTGATAGCCTGACGTTTTGCTGGATCTCCCACTTTTCTTTCCCCGTTTTTGAGAAAAGCGACGACGGAGGGAGTGGTACGCCTTCCTTCATCGTTTGCAATTACCACGGGTTCATTACCCTCCATAACTGCAACACAACTATTGGTGGTACCAAGATCTATTCCTATAATTTTTGCCATATTATTGATTTTTTATTTGTTGCCTTGGTAATGACAAGGTTTATGCCAAGGGAAAAAAAGTGCAAAAATGGCAGATAATTCAGACGTAATTTATGAATTGGTGTCCTCAAGACCGCCAATGGAATCGGCCATTTTAAAGCTAAAATGCTTTTGAGAGAGATAGCTAAAGGTCACAATGAATGCAGTCGCGAAAACTTTTGCAATGGTGGGATAAAAGCCCATATACTCAACCAGAACTTTTAAAATAGTGTAGTTTAATACCAGGTTGATAACTACAATAAGCATATACCTGAATAATTGCACGCGACCATGCAATTGCGATGAATTGAATACAATATATTTTGCCAATAAAAAACCTACCGGAAAGCTGACACAAAATGCCATAAGCAATGCTGCAATATGGGGCTTGAAAACCAGGAAGCCGATAGCAAGGTTTTGCTTGTCAAGTATGAAATTATAACTGATAAAATAAATGAACAAATCAAGCAGCACATTCCCTGAACCACAAACGGCGTAGCGAAATGTTTGCAGAGGCATAAATCTTTTAAAGGGCGGATAAAAAAAATCTATTAACCTGATTATTTTCTGGCGCATGTGTTTTATAAATAGAATTCCCAATCAAAATAAGACCGGGAATTTTTCATAATAAAATTTGTGGATGCACTATTTAAAGACATACCTGAGGCCAATACCAATAGTCAGACTGGAACCCGTACTGGGAGATATATTGAAAAAGGGATCTAATCCAATACTAATATCAATCGGCGCTTCAGCAAATTTATAATCAATTCCTCCGGTCAACCGAAGTGCAAAAGTCGTTACATCACCAAAGCCAAGCAAGCCTCCACCACCAACAAAATATTGCAAACCTTCCACTCCGGATACCGGTCCCTGGTATTCATACAATCCTTCTATGCCGGCGCCACCTCTGAAGAATAATAATGAACCTTCCAGGGCTGTGTGTACCGCAGTAGAGTGCCTGATATTTAGTCCGCCCACCGATCCATCCCCGGTATAAAACTTCGCACCAAACGCTGTCTGGTATTCCTGCGCGTGAAGTCCGGCAGCTAATGACATACAAAAAAATAATAATAGGGTCGTCTTCTTCATTTATAAAATTTAATTGGATTAAACAGGGTAAAATTATCAATTATATAATTCGGCATGCAAATTTTTTATGCGCTCATCGGCAAGGTATTCATCGTAAGTACACAACCGGTCGATAATACCGTTAGGCGTGAGCTCAATGATCCTGTTAGTAACGGTTTCCATAAACTGGTGGTCGTGCGTAGTCAACAATACGATTCCAGGGAAAGTAATCATACCATCGTTAAAAGCAGTAATGCTTTCCAGGTCGAGATGATTGGTCGGTTCATCAAGCACCACTACATTGGGATTTTGCAGCATCATGCGACTGATCATGCAGCGCACTTTTTCTCCACCGCTCAGTACCGTTGTTTTCTTTTTTATTTCATCACCGCTGAAAAGCATTTTTCCCAAAAAGCCCCTAAGGAAATCTTCATCCACATCAGTATAATGGTCAGGAACATATTGCCTGAGCCAGTCCATTAGGGTAAGGTTGGTCGTAAAAAACTCTGTATTATCATTCGGAAGATACGCGGAAGTGATGGTCCCACCCCATTCAAACCTGCCCGAGTCCGGCTTCATCCGGTTGTTGATAATTTCAAAAAAAGTAGTCAGCGCCACGGGATCTTTACTCACGAACCCGATCTTCTGCCCTTTCACCACATCAAAATTTACATTGCTAAACAGCTTTCTGCCATCCACGCTTTTACCCAATTTCTGCACATTGAGGATCTGGTTGCCTGGATCGCGCTCAGGCTTGAAAATAATACCCGGATACTTTCTGCTACTC
>JBDSPQ010000396.1:0-7297 GCA_039930305.1 Ginsengibacter sp.
GCGGTGATTGTACGCCTCTTCAGCGAAGTATTGGTTGCAAGACACTTAAAAGCCCGTCTATGTCTTTGGGATAACTGAGGCCAAGCACAGTGGCTATCATCGGGTAAACGTGTACGTTATCAAATGCCGGTATGGTCAGATGCCGCTTAAATGCCGGACCCCATGCATAAAATGTTGCTCGCATATCAGGAAGAAAATTATCAAATCCATGTTTGCCGGGTGTGGCCAGTCTTTTTCTGGAAAGATTAAATATTTTAGGCAAATGGGAGACAAGAATAATATCTCCTATACGCTGATAATAATCATCACTTTTACTGTAATGCCACCTGGCGGGCACGCTGTCTGCGAGGTATACATCAAAATCTTTTGACTGGGTCTTCAGCCCATCATAGCCCGGAAAAATATCATTTTTATTTTTTGCATATAAATGCAGAATCACATCTGCCGGGGGAATAATAAACTTTGCCGTATCTAATCCCGGAAGGCTTTCTATATAATTCAAAGTATCAATATTGGTCATCCCATGATCAGAAACGAAGACAAAGCTTACCGGAAGATGAAGAGAATCAACCATTGCGTTCATGCGGCCAATACTTTCATCAACAAACATAACAGCGTCCCGTGCTTCCTTCGAATCTGTACCATAGAGGTGCTCAGCATGATCTACATCAGGAAAATAAAAAGTGATAAAATGGGGACGAATATCTGCCGGGAGCATAAGCCATTCTTTCACCTGCTCCAGCCGCCTGTCAATATTTATTTTAGTACTATACTTATAGTAATATGTGGGCCTGATATTTTGTACGGCTACTTCAGAGCCTACCCAATAAAAGCTGGCCGCAAGCATACTGTCTTTCTCTGCGAGAACCCATAAAGGCGTGCCTCCATAATAGGTACTGTCCAGCCCCACCGCGGGATCATTCATTGAATAAGTAACCTGGTGTGCTTCGTCATAAAAGGTATTATCTACCAGTCCGTGGTGTGCGGGGTACAAGCCTGTGATTATCGAATAATGATTGGGGAAGGTAAGGGCGGGAAATACGGGGCGCATGTATTCAGCCTGCACGCCTTCCTGCCGCAGCGCAAGCAGGTTTTTTGCATGAAACTTATCGGCAAGATCATGACGGAAGCCATCGGCAGAAATGAGAATCACATAAGGTTGTTGTTGTTGTGAGGTGCTGTTATATCGCCCCGCAATAACCTGCTGTGTTGTGTCCTGGGCATTCAGGATATTTACTGTAAAAAAAAACGCAATGAAAAACAGGTAACTCACACCAGGCATATTAATATTTTTGCTTGCGCAAAATACATTGATTTCATAAACCTGGTTTTATTCCTTTACCTTATCATTAGCCAGGTATTAGCATTCTGTCCCAAACTCAGGCAATTGCTTCGCAGTTTCACCGGCGTTTTCTTCTGCTGTATATTGTTCCCTTACCTATGCCAAATAAAAAAGCCCGCATCATTGCAGGCTCAAATATTTTTTAAATTTCAGGGGTGATTTTACACCAGGAGTATTGGACGGTTGGTTTTCTTCGGTTTGGTTTGGTTATTCCCAGGTATCGGATAAAAAAAATTAGAAGTTGACTGATATCAGATTTAGTCTTTTTATTGGATAGTTGGATTCAGGCTCTTTTCAATGGATTTGGATATTTTGATTAATGTTTGTTGAACATCAATCAACTTCTGGTACAAAGATATACAGGCTGGATGCCGCCGGCAAGAGAAGCACTACGCTATTATTAAAGTTCTGAATTTACTGTAATACATCGTATAACTACTAATCCTTCCGGGTTTCTCGCGTGTTCTCCGGATAATCTTTAAAAAAAACATAATCACTATAACTAAACGTGTTTGCCTTCTCCGATTTGCTCCTGCATAAAAATAAAAAACCCGGGATAGGTTTTTCTCATACATCTTCTAATAATTATTCAAGACAAAAAAGTTTTTTTGTTTGTTTTTATTTTATCGCTGAAAGCGTACCGGGGTAACCCTTCTTTACTTTTGCTATCTTCATAGTAAGCGAAAAAGGTTGGCAACGTAAAAATCATAACCATCCCGATTTGTTTAATCATTTATCTACCGGCCATATGTCTTTCTTAAAAAAAATTATCTCCTCTACCTATAACCTGAGGATGGCGTTTTCAAAAGCTACAGGTTTGGGCATTAATGCTGAAGAAAATTTAAATCAAATAAAGGCTCCCGTAAGTTTTTATTCTTTAAACGCGACCGCAAATACCGGAGAGGTGATTTCGTTTGAAAAATTCAGGGGCAGGAAGATTCTCCTGGTAAATCTTGCCAGCAAATGCGGCTTCACCCCGCAGTATGAAGAGCTGGAAAAACTCCACCGTCAGGATTCAAACATAAGTGTGCTGGGATTTCCCTCGAACGATTTCGGAGCCCAGGAGCCGGGAAGCGATCAAGACATCGCCCAATTTTGCAAAATAAACTATGGCGTTACTTTTCCGATTTTTAAAAAAGATAAGGTTAAAGGTAACGACCGGCAGGAGGTGTACCAGTGGCTAAGCGATGCAACAAAAAACGGGTGGAACAGCCAGGCTCCCGAATGGAATTTTTATAAATACCTGGTCAACGAAAATGGCGACCTTTTAAAATTGTATTCTTCATCTGTAGTGCCACAGGATATGGCATGGTGATGAAACCCTGAACTTCTATACAGCACATTTTTCATGGTAATTGATCAGTTCGATCACCGATCTTTCAAATTCGTAGCCTCTGTATTTCTGTACAATGTCATCCAGCACTGCCAGTACCTCTTCTACTTCTTTAAGGGTTACCAATTGCAGACGAAACTCTTTTATGTTGGGCATACCTTTTAGATAATTAGTGTAATGGCGGCGCATTTCATTAATCCCGACAATAGGGCCTTTCCATTCCACAGATTTTACAAGGTGCTTTTTACACACATATACTCTTTCTTCCACAGTTGGCGGGGGCAGGATTTCGCCGGTCTGAACGTAATGTGTTATCTCTCTAAATATCCACGGATAGCCGATGGCGGCTCTGCCGATCATGATACCATCCACCCCATAGCGGCTTTTATATTCAAGGGCTTTTTGCGGTGAATCAATATCGCCATTTCCAAAAATCGGGATGGTGATCCTGGGATTTTCTTTCACTTTGGCAATCAGGCGCCAGTCAGCTTCGCCTTTGTACATTTGTGTGCGGGTGCGCCCATGGATGGCGAGCGCCTGTATGCCTACATCCTGCAATCTCTCAGCTACTTCTTCGATATTTCTTGTGTTATCATCCCACCCTAACCTTGTTTTTACAGTTACGGGCAGCGATGTACTTTTTACCACGGCATTGGTTAGCCGCACCATTAGGGGCACATCTTTTAAAACACCGGCACCGGCGCCACGGCAGGCGACCTTCTTCACAGGGCATCCAAAATTAATGTCAAGCAGATCGGGGTTTGTAGCATCTACAATTTTCGCCGCCAACGAAAGACTTTCTTCATCGCCACCAAAAATCTGGATACCAACCGGCTTTTCATAATCGAAAATATCAAGCTTCTTCCGGCTTTTAATGGCATCCCTTATCAGGCCTTCACTGCTGATAAACTCAGTGTACATAAGGTGAGCACCATTTTCCTTGCAAACCGCCCGGAAGGGTGGATCGCTTACATCTTCCATAGGTGCAAGCAATAGCGGGAATTCAGGTAGTAAAATGTTACCAATGGAAGCCATAATTAAAATAATTGCTTAAACAATAAACGACGGTTGTAACCGAAAATGATTCTTTAAAAAATGGCTGTAAATTTACGCACTTAAAACCGGGAAAATGACTGCTGACAGAAATTCTAAAAACATTAGCTATCCTGCCCAACTTGGGATGCTTATCGGGCTGATTGGGGCGGGGCTGATAATCGGGGCACTTATTTCTGTTGGCATCTGGATGGTGATGACCGGGCGGTCAGTTTTTTCTATGCCGGACGATATGCTAAAGCCTCAATACTATTATCCTGTTATTGTGATACAAGCTGTCTCCACCTTTTTCATGTTTTTTCTACCGGCTTATGTAACGGCGCTTATTTGCTATTACAAGCCAGCCAAATTCCTGGGGTTCAGGATGCCCTTTAATTATAAGCAATTGCTGGTGGTAATCGGCATCTTGCTTCTTACGTTTCCTTTATCAGGTGGCCTTGCGGAACTCAATAATATTATTCCTATTCCAAAGGATTGGGCAGTGAAGTTTAAAGCCATGGAAGATGCGCGTGCTGTGCAGGAAGCCGCCATGATCAATATCAATTCTTTTCCAAAGTTGTTAATTTCACTGGTGCTGATTGGCCTTCTGCCCGGCATATTCGAAGAAGTTTGCTTTCGGGCTGGCTTGCAAAATGTGCTTACCCGGTGGTTCAAAGGACCATGGATTGGTATTATTCTTACCGGTTTTATTTTTAGCATTATCCATCTTTCCTATTATGGCTTTTTGGTCCGCTTTGGCCTCGGGGTTATTTTAGGTCTTATCTTTTACTATAGCGGGAGCATTTGGCTTTCAATTATCTTTCATTTTCTTTATAATGGTGTCCAGGTGGTGATTTTATATTTAATAAATCTGTCCGCTAAAAAATCACCGAAAGACATAGAAGAAAGTTTTCCTTTGTGGGCGGGCTTCCTGGCCCTTGCGCTCATCGTTTATCTTTTTATAAAATTCAGGGAGTATTCACTGGCAAAAAAGCCTGCGCATATCGAAGAAGAAAATTTTCCCGATGATGATTTCCATAACTGGGCTACTGCTCAATCTTAAACCATTGAATGGCTTTTGACTCGAAAACTTTTAGAACCCGGGCCGGGACGGCGGTGGTTTTTGTATTAGTTATGCTGGCAGGGCTGCTGTGGAACGGGTGGAGCTTTATTATTCTTTTCACCATCATACATTTCGGTTGCTGGTACGAATATGTGCTGTTATTAAAAAAAATTAGGCCCTCAGGCTGGGCAGCCTTGTTGCCTTTCGGTTTGTTGTATATCACGCTGCCCCTACTATTATTTATAGTGTGCGGCTTTCCGTTATGGCATGCAAAAGGCGCAATTAATAATCCGCAGCAACTAGCTGATCATTATTCTCCGGTAATTCCTTGCGGTATTATACTGTCAATTTGGGTAAATGATACAATGGCTTATATCGTGGGCTCCTTTGCCGGTAAAACACCTTTGACTACCATTTCGCCAAAAAAAACGTGGGAAGGAACTCTCGGCGGAGCCTTTTTGTGCGTTTTGATAATTACATTAATAGGTGCGGCAACAAAATACTACCGTTATACAGACTGGTTGATTATTGCAACATGCTGTGCGCTCTTTGGCACATTGGGTGACTTGCTTGAAAGTAAACTTAAACGTATGGCAGGTGTAAAAGACAGTGGAACTTTTATGCCTGGTCACGGCGGGTTTCTTGATCGCTTTGATTCTTTGTTGGGCACTGGTATTGCCACAGGCATATATGTGATATTTTGCATGTGAACCGTCTTATGAATAAAGCGCGTTGTTCATTCTGTCTTTTTTATATTTGTGTTTAAATTCCGTTAGATGAATATTCACCGGGAAGGATATAAATCAATAGCCTTTAGTGCTTTGGTTTTTGGCGCTGTTAACATTATCTTTTTTTATTTTTTTAGTGCATCTATGCCAGTGGTTTCCTGGATTGTCTTTGGAGGTACACTGCTCTTACTTTTATTTATAATCTCTTTTTTCCGTTCTCCTACGCGGGAACACACCATTGCCCATCACCAGGTTATTTGTCCCGCAGATGGTAAAGTGGTAGTAATCGAGGAAATGACCGATCCGGAATATTTCCACGACAAGCGCCTGCAGGTTTCCATTTTTATGAGTCCGGCAAATGTTCATATCAATCGTATACCCATGACCGGTGAAGTGCTTTATAGCAAATACCACAAGGGCAAATACCTGGTGGCTTGGAATCCAAAATCTTCCTCCGAAAACGAAAGGCATTCAGTCGTTATCAAAAGCGACAGCGCCGTTATCCTGGTAAAACAGATAGCCGGGGCTGTGGCAAAACGAATTGTAAACTACCTGCAGGTAGGGCAGCAGGTGCATCAGGGTACGGAAATGGGCTTTATTAAATTTGGCAGCAGGGTAGATGTATTGTTGCCGGTAGGTACGGAACTGAATGTAAAATTAAACCAGGCTGTAAAAGGCGGAATAACCGTGCTCGCCACCATCGACACATGGGTAGATGTGGAAGATGAATCTATAAGCACTGTGGAAAAAACTGTTGGTAGTTATTAACCGTACGCAAACGTGATCGTCCTATAAAATAGACTCCAGTTCCTTTAGATGATTAATAGTGTATGTTGGATTCAAAGAACAATATGCCTGTATATGATTCACGAGGATATTATCCATGCCTGCATTCATAGCGCCCAAAATATCTGCACCAGGATTATCACCAATCATAATGGATTCGGCAAGAAGTCCATTCGTTTTTTTTAACGCATATTCGAAAATTTCCTTTTTAGGCTTTACTGAGTTGGAAATTTCTGAAGTAATTACGTGAGTAAAATATTTGGAGAGATCGGAATTATTTAGCTTTTGCCATTGCACGTTTTCAAATCCGTTAGTAATAATATGGATGGAATAGTTTTTCTGAATAAGATAATCCAGTATCTGGAAAGTATATTCAAATACCTTTTTCTTAGTGGGAAGTACCTGGAGAAAGTGGGCGCTCATATCTTTTGCCAGCGATTCATCGGCAATCCTGAAGTCCAGCAGGGTCCGCCACATGCGCTTCCACTTAAGTTCTTCACTCGTGAGGTAGCCCTTTTGAAAACGATCCCATAGAATGGCATTATGTTTTATGTAAGTGAGATAGAATTCCTCGAAGTTCATGATGAGCTTCTTATCCAATTCAAAATGCCTGTATAATTCAGTGAGGGATTCCTTTGCATTGGCATCAAAATCCCATAATGTATGATCTAAATCAAAAAAGATATGACGGTATTTTACGGGCGATTCTTGTATCATTGGGATTAATGAGCGTCATTTTAAGTTAACTGTTATCTTAGTGCAAAGCCTGCTAAATTTTTAAAAAATTAGATTTGCCAGTCAACCCCAATTTAAAAAAACGAAATAAGTATAATGAATATTGTAATTACAGGTGCGAGCAAAGGTATCGGAAAAGCAATTGCCGAGAAATATGCTGAGCAAGGAAACACACTTTTCTTATGCGCACGCAACGAAACTCATCTCTTCGATTTGAAAGATCGCATCATGGCACGCAACAAAAGTGCAGAAGTAAAATATTTTTCAGCAGACCTGGG
>JBDSPQ010000397.1:0-5546 GCA_039930305.1 Ginsengibacter sp.
GAGTGCATGAAAAATCCAGATCACATTATCCTTCGCTTCATTCAAGATTCCCAAAGTAGTGTACCCAAGATGAAAGCCAGGCAGTTTTCTCCCGGACTCTAAAATAAATTCACCTTTGTACGAAAATATCTTATGTGTTTCCGCCATTATTCCTTATGCATTTATTGATACCAATCAGCTGGCCAGTTCCCTGGAGAAAACTGTATTAAAAGCCTGTTCAAGGTCTGCTTTAATATCTTCAATATGTTCTATGCCCACACTAATGCGCACCTGGTTGGGAGCCACACCGGCAGCTTTTTGTGCTTTTTCGTCCAGTTGTTCATGGGTAGTAGAAGCAGGATGAATAGCAAGGGTTTTAGCATCACCCACATTAGCCAGATGACTCACCAGCTTTAATGAATCGATGAATTTTCTTCCATTATCTTTTCCTCCTTTTACTCCAAAATTCAATACGCCTCCAAATCCGTTGGGAAGGTATTCTTTTGCCAATGCATGGTACGGGCTGCTATCCAAGCCCGGATAATCTACAAACTCAACCGACTCGTGTCCTTCAAGCCATTTGGCGAGTTCCAGGGCATTGTCTACGTGACGCTGTACACGTAAGGATAAGGTCTCCAATCCTTGTAAAAGAAGGAAGGAATTGAAAGGCGCCTGAGAGGCACCAAAGTCTCTAAGGCCTTCTACCCGTGCACGGATCGCAAAGGCAATATTCGGCAACCCTAAGGGATTTCCTTCACCAAAAACATCCCAGAATTTTAAACCATGATATCCTTCAGCGGGCTCGGTAAATTGCGGAAATTTTCCATTACCCCAGTTATAATTGCCGCCATCTATTATCACGCCTCCTATCACAGTGCCATGTCCGCCTATCCACTTAGTGGCAGATTCCACTACTACGTTAGCTCCGTGCTCCAATGGCCGGAATAAATAACCTCCAGCTCCAAAAGTATTATCAACAATTAAGGGGAGGTCGTATTCTTTTGCCAGGTCTGCAAACTTTTTAAAGTCGGGAATATTGAGACGCGGATTCCCAATTGTTTCCAGGTAAATGGCCTTGGTATTTTTATCAATATGCTTTACAAAATTTTCCACATCATCCCCATCGGCAAACCGGGCTTCGATGCCGAGACGTTTGAATGATACTTTAAACTGGTTATAGGTTCCGCCATATAGGTAAGTAGAAGTTACAAAGTTGTCTCCTGATTGCATGATGTTATTTAACGCTAAAAACTGTGCGGCCTGTCCTGATCCTGTTGCAAGAGCAGCAACTCCTCCTTCCAGGGCGGCCATTCTTTGCTCGAAAACATCCGTGGTAGGATTCATAATTCTGGTATAGATATTTCCGAATTCTTTCAAGCCAAAAAGATTGGCTGCATGTTCAGTATTGTTGAATCCGTAAGAGGTGGTTTGGTAAATAGGTACAGCACGCGCTTTAGTAGTTGGATCAATCTGTTGTCCTGCATGCAACTGCAAAGTTTCAAAGTGTTGTGTGCTCATGATGTATTGTTTTAAATGATAAATTAATAGTGATCCGCGGTTAGGAGGTAAAGCATGAATGTGGTGATAATTATATGGAAGTTACAATGCCTCACGGCATAGAACATACACCTATAAAAATTTTATTGGTATACACAGAAAATTGAAGA
Organism: Ginsengibacter sp.; assembly: GCA_039930305.1. Classification (GTDB taxonomy): domain Bacteria; phylum Bacteroidota; class Bacteroidia; order Chitinophagales; family Chitinophagaceae; genus Ginsengibacter. The sequence goes on from JBDSPQ010000397.1 coordinate 1,647, forward strand.
AATATCTTAGGAGAAATTTTCATCGTGAATTCCTAACAAATATAGGAGGCATTTATGGATATAATTAGTTCTTTTTTTTTGTGAAATAATTCCCCCCGCATTCATAATATCTTTTATAAAAGCAAGTAAAATTAAAATTTAAATCATTTACAATTAGTTAATGATTTGATTTCATTAAGGATAAACCAGGATTGTTTCTTTGAACAACCTCCGACAATGAAAAATCTCGTAGTCTTTTTACTTTTTGTAAACCTGAACACTTTTGCACAGATTTCATCTTCCAAAACCGAAAATGTTTTTGTTGTTACTATTGACGGTATAAGATGGCAGGAAATATTCAAGGGCGCTGATGAAGATATTATTAATGATAGCCGTTTTACTTCCAACCCCGGTCTTTCCAGATTAATGTATTACGATTCCTCAGCAACGGAAAGCAGAAAGAAACTGCTGCCTTTTTTTTGGAATGTGATACAAAACAAAGGAAGGTTATATGGAAACAAGCAATATGACAATAAATTAAGAGTAGCTAACAGTTACAAGTTTTCTTACCCGGGGTATAATGAAATGCTTACCGGCTATCCAGATATCCATGTAAATTCTAACGAGAAAATAGATAACGTTAACATCAATGTGCTGGAATTCCTGAACTCCTTTGATGAATTTAAAAACAGAGTAGTCGCCTTTACGTCCTGGAATATATTTCCATATATTTTAAACAAGTCCCGGAGCGGCTTTCCTCTATACAGTGGATATGATTCCATAGACCACGATGGTAACATTAATATAGAGATGTTTAATAAGCTGCAAGAGTACATTAATAGTGAGAAAACTGATACCCGCGAGGATAAACTAACTTTTATTGCTGCATTTCAATATATAAAAGCTCATAAACCAAAGGTGGCATTTATTAGCCTCGGTGAATCTGATGAAGATGCTCATGCCGGCCAGTACGACAAATATTTGCAGCATCTGAACGAGGCCGATAACATGATACAGGCGCTTTGGTATTTCATCCAGTCTGTGCCGGAGTATAAAGACAAGACAACTATATTAATTACCACAGATCACGGACGAGGGAGGCGCAGTAAGAAATGGACAGATCATGACATAATGGTAAAAGGATCTGGCGATGCCTGGCTTGCGATCATAGGCCCGGACACTGTGCCGGGCGGGGAAATACAATTACCCCAAAAACATTATCAAAAGCAAATTGCTGCTACGATTGCCAATCTTTTGGGCTATCATTTTATCGCTAATCATCCCGTCGCGAAACCAATTGATTTTACTAATTGATTTTTCTTTCCAAATTTCTAATTCCGGCTATTTCTTTTTATATACATTTGAAACCGGCTATCAATAACAGGCCGGCTATTTCTTTTTTTCAATCCTTTTCAAATATGTCTAATTTTTCTGATCATAATTTTAAAAATCAAAAAACCCTTGTAAGGGTTGATTTCAATGTTCCCCTGGATGACGCATTCAATATAACGGACGATACCCGCATTCGTGGTGCACTACCCTCCATCAACAAAATATTGGCAGACGGTGGCAGCGTGATCCTTATGTCGCATTTCGGCCGCCCGAAAGATGGCCCGGAAGATAAATTTTCTTTAAAGCATTTGCAAAATCACTTGCAGCAATTACTGGGAGATCACAAAGTGATCTTTGCCAACGATTGCATAGGGCAAGAGGCGGTGCAGAAATCAAGAGATCTTCAACCAGGTGAAGTCCTCCTGCTGGAAAACCTTAGATTCTACAAGGAAGAAGAGAAAGGCGATGAGGAATTTGCTGAAAAGTTGAGCAAGTTGGGCGATGTTTATGTAAATGACGCTTTCGGCACGGCGCACCGGGCGCATGCATCTACTGCAATTATTGCAAAATATTTTCCCTATGGTAAAAAAATGTTCGGTCTTTTGATGGAGCGTGAAGTTGCCAACGCGGAAACGATTTTACATGAGGCTGAAAAGCCGTTCCTGGCTATTATTGGAGGCGCAAAAGTTTCTGACAAGATTTTAATTATAGAAAATCTGTTAGAAAAAGCTACGGATATCATTATCGGGGGAGGAATGGCGTACACTTTTATGAAAGCGGAAGGCGGCAGAATCGGTAGTTCAATTTGTGAAGATGACAGAATCGATACAGCGCTGGATTTAATGAAGAAGGCTGAGGAAAAAAATGTTTGTATTCATTTGCCCGCCGATTCTATTATTGCGGATAAGTTTGATAACAATGCTGAGATATCGGGAGCACTGAGTAATAATATCCCTGATGGGTGGATGGGACTCGATATTGGGCAAATGGCTTGCGAGGCGTTTATAAGAACGATCAAAAATTCAAAAACGATTTTATGGAATGGCCCTATGGGCGTGTTTGAAATGGAAAACTTTCAACATGGAACCAAAGCCATCGCACTGGCAATTGCAGAGGCAACTAAAAACGGGGCGTTCTCCCTGATTGGCGGCGGCGATAGTGTGGCCGCAATAAATAAATTCCATCTTGCAGATCAGGTAAGCTTCGTATCTACCGGTGGGGGCGCCCTGCTTGAATATTTTGAAGGAAAAGAGCTTCCTGGTATTAAAGCAATTAAGTGACAGATTAGCATTATATTTTATGGTGTGTAATTTGATAATTACGATTTGGTATTTTAAGTATTTAAAAATTAAAAATTTATAACATGAGACGTAGTAGTCCAATTTTATGGGTGATTCTGGCCATAGTAGTAGTTCTTGTTTTCCTGGGATGTGGATCGTATAACAGCCTGGTCGGTCAGGATGAAGCTGTTAAAAATTCCTGGAATAAGGTACAAAGTGATTACCAGAGAAGGGCAGACCTGATTCCTAACCTCGTGAATACAGTGAAAGGCGAAGCAAATTTTGAACGGGGTACGCTGAATGATGTTATAAATGCAAGAGCGAAAGCTACCTCTATGCAAATAAATCCTGATAATCTTTCGCAGGAAAATATCGACAAATTTCAACAAGCACAATCTCAGCTGTCAGGGTCCTTGAGCCGGCTCCTGGTTACGGTTGAGCAATATCCAAATTTGCGGGCTAATGATGCATTCCGAAACCTGCAGGCGCAGCTTGAAGGCACTGAAAACCGCATCAAGGTTTCCAGAAATGATTTCAATGATGCCGTCAGGACATATAATACAAAGGTCCGCAGTTTCCCAACTAATCTTTTTGCAGGAATTATGGGTTTTAGTCCGCGGCAGGGCTTTACAGCCGATCCAGGCTCAGAAAATGCCCCAACAGTTGATTTTGGTACAACGCCGGCTCAGCCTTCGGTAAATTTCGATTCTACCAAGTAAACCATTCCCCAAATGTTTTCTTTGTTTAAAAAAAAACCTCTCCTGACCGCCGAAGAAAGTGCAATAGTAGTAGAGGCGATAAGAAAGGCTGAGAGGCAAACCAGCGGCGAGATACGGGTGTTTGTTGAAAGCCGTTGCCGTTTCATAGATCCCCTGGATCGCGCCAGGGAGCTTTTTATGAAACTCGAGATGGACGAAACAGAACACAGAAATGGCACGCTGCTGTATGTAGCTATAAAGGACAAGCAATTGGCCATCTTTGCTGACGCGGGTATTCACCAGGCGACGGGCCAAAAATATTGGGAAGACACAGTAGCTCAGATCATTTCTTTTTTTAACGCCGAAAATTACGCTCTTGGGCTAAGCGAATGCGTGCGCAGGATAGGCGATGCCCTCAGAATTTATTTTCCTTTCGATGGAGACACGGACAAAAATGAGCTGCCGGATGAAATCATCTTCGGTAATTAAACTTTCGAAATCACTTTCTTGATGAAAAAATTTCTTTTACTGTTTTTCGTTTGCTGTAGCTACTCCCTTTTTGCCCAAAAAATAGAGCCTAAGCCCCAGCCACCAATGGCAGTAAATGATTT
>JBDSPQ010000398.1:0-4045 GCA_039930305.1 Ginsengibacter sp.
CAGACCCAATAATCACCCAAAACAAAGAGGTAATTATTTTTTGAACTTTATGTTTTGCCATTACTTTCATAAAATACTAATCTTAAGTCAGGATATTTTTAATAGGTTCCACCAATTGATCTACATCCCCCGCACCAGCAGTAATTAGCAGCTCACCGTTTGCTGAATCACTTACCTGGTTTTTATAATTTGCAGATATATATGCCAATAATTCTTGCCGTGACATTATGCTCACATTATCATTTTTCATTTCATCCAAAATTACCTGACTCGTAATACCAGGGATCGGCAATTCACGGGCCGGGTAAATGGGCAATAAAATAATATTATCAGCGAGGTCAAGGCTTTGCGCAAAATCTTTTGCCAAATCTTTTGTTCTCGAAAAAAGATGCGGCTGAAATATAATGGTGCACTTTCTAAGATTAAATAGTGCTTTGGAGCTTTTTACCAAAGCTTCTAATTCCTGCGGATGATGCGCATAATCGTCGATAAAAATTATTGGAGCCACAATGTTTCCATCCCTGGGAGGAATTATATACTCGAAACGTCGCCTTACACCTTTGAAATTTTCAACAGCCTTTTTAATTTTTTCATTATCCACCTTCAGGTACCGCGCTATCACAATTGCTGCGACTGCATTTTCAATGTTGTGCATCCCTCCCATTTGTAGCTTCACCCGATCCAGCACCCAGTTTTTCGTATAGATATCGAATTCATAGCTACCGTTTCGCATAACGATGTTGGCGGCGTAGGCATCTGCCATCTCGTTTTGCAGGCTATAACGTATATGATTAGGTGCTGAAAAATACTTTCCATTAAGTCCATACTTTGTTACAAGTAACCCGCCCGGCTTTAATCTTCTTGCAAAGTCTGCAAAAGATTCTTCCATATTTTCCTTTGTACCATATATATCAAGGTGATCGGCATCCATTGATGATATTAGCGCTACATCAGGAGAAAGTTGCAAAAAACTACGGTCAAATTCGTCGGCTTCTGCGACAGAAACATTGTTTTGGCTACTCCAGAAATTAGTATCGTAGTTTACCGAGATGCCACCGAGAAAAGCATTACAACCAAAACCGGCATCTGTAAGAATGTGAGCGATCATTGTGCTGATCGTCGTTTTACCATGCGTACCGCCGATACAAATGCTAAAAGTGCCTTTGGTTATTTCACCTAAAACGACGCTGCGCTTCATCATCTCGTAATTATGATGCAGGTAGTAATTGTATTCCTTGTGATCTTTAGATATTGCAGGTGTATAAATTACCAACTGGGCATCTTTATCCAGCAGATTCACATTGTCTTCATAATGAATATTGATACCGGACTGCTCCATTTCGCGGGTTAATGATGTAGGTGTTTTATCATAGCCGCTCACTACAGCCTTATTGTGTTGATAGTATTTAGCCAGCGCACTCATGCCAATCCCTCCAATGCCTATAAAGTAAACCCGCGATATCGTATTAAAATCTTGCATTATGCTCTTTCATGTAAAGGGAAAACTTTTTATTTTTTCCATCGGTTTTTTACTGTTTATTATTCTTTAAAATTTCCCGAACGATCATTTCATCCGCTTTGGGATTTCCCAGGGCAGCAATGTTTTTTCGGAGGTCTTCCATCATAATCTCATCGCCCGCAAGCGCCAATAACTGTTTCATCAGACTGGTTTTAACCTCCTCATCACGCACCAGTCTTGCAGCATTTTTTCCCACAAGTGCCATTGCATTTACCAATTGGTGGTCTTCTGCGGCAAGAGGATAAGGAACAAGTATAGAAGGCTTGCCAACAGTACACAATTCCGCAATTGTCATTGCTCCGGATCTTGCCACCACAATGTCGGCAGCATTGTAAGCATGGTCCATCCGGTTGATGAACGCATTAGTCCAGATATTGCTTCGGTCTTCCTCTATTTTTGCGGCACGTTCTGAAAATAATTTACCCGTCTGCCATATTAGCTGAAGGCCATTTTTCTTGAATAAGTCTATATTTTCTTCGATCGTTTCATTAATACTTTTAGCGCCAAGACTTCCACCCATTACAAATACGGTTTGCATGTTTTCCTTTAGCCCGAAGAACCTCAGCGATTCCGATTTAGGTATTCTCACGGAGAGTTCCTCACGGACAGGATTACCCGTAATTATTATTTTCTTGCCGGGAAAATATTTCTCCATATTGTCTGTCGCCACAAAAATACCCGTAGCCCGTTTGCCTAATATCATGTTGCTTTTGCCAGGCAAAGAATTGCTTTCATGGATAAAAGTGGGTATTTTTCGAATTTGCGCAAGTCGGAGAACAGGAAAGCTTGAATAACCACCCACCCCTACGACCGCATCAGGTTTAAAATTTTTCAAAACAGTATTTACTTCTAAAAAACTTTTTATCAATTTCACCGGCAGGCTAAAGTTTTTTACCAGTGAACCTCTGTCATAACCCGCTATAGTAAGTCCGGTGATCCGGTAGCCAGCTTCCGGAACCTTATCCATTTCCATTTTACCTTTAGCGCCTACAAATAAAATCTCTACACCTGGTTGCAGTCGCTTGAGAGCATTGGCAATGGCTATCGCCGGAAAAATATGCCCCCCGGTACCACCACCTGCTATTATCACACGATAGCTTTCATGGGATGGCGAAACATCCTTCGTCAACTTTTTATCTCTGTTTACTTCAGTGTGCATTACAATCGTTTCATTTTCATTATTCTTCCACGGCGATTCCTTCGGTTACCCTCTCTGATTCTTTTCCTTCCATTTGCTCCACATTTCGTGCAACGCTTAGTATGATGCCTATAGCAAAACATGTAAACCATAAACTGCTCCCGCCCATACTTACCAGCGGAAGGGTGACACCGGTAGTCGGAAACAGGTCGACATTTACTCCCATGTTCACAAGTGCCTGGATCACGAGCGTAAAGCTTAAGCCGATCGCCAGGAATGCTCCAAATGCAAAAGGGCATCTTTGGAAAATTCGAATACTTCGGAAAAGAAAAAGGAGGTAGATCAGTAAAATGATACATCCCCCAACGAGTCCATATTCCTCGATAATTATTGCATAAATAAAATCACTGTAAGGATGAGGAAGAAAATTTCTTTGCTCACTTTTCCCCGGCCCCTTGCCAAACCAGCTACCTTTAGCAATAGCTATTTTCGATTGTTGTATCTGGTAGCTGGCGTCTTCTTTGCCCGCATACATAAAATTCTGCACACGCTTTACCCAGGTAGGCATACGTCCGACACTCAGCACCGCAGGAATGTCTTTGGAAATATGGGTTTCCTTATCGTAATAATGACTTGCTATCATCACCAACATGAAAAGTGGTATCAAAGCAGCACCCACCACTATCATGATGTGCCTCACACGAACCCTGCCGATAAACATGAGCATAAGCGCGATGCCGCCAATAAGCAAAGCGGTAGATAAATTTGCCGGTGCAATAAGAGCACAAATTATTATAACGGGCAGGATTAACGGCAAAAACCCCTTTTTGAAATCCTTAATTACATTTTGCTTTTTACTAAGTTGCCGGCTCATATACATAAACAAAGCAAGCTTTGCCAGGTCTGAAGTTTGGAAAGTAAGGTTGATTACAGGTAGTCGAATCCAACGATTTGCATCATTGATATTACTCCCGTATTTCAGCGTATAAAGCAACAATGGGATGGATATCAAAAATAATATGGTCGAGACCCTCGAGTAAATAGAATAGTTGACGCGGTGTGCAAAATAGATGATCACCACACCAAGGGCAATGAAACCGATCTGCTTAAAGAGATAACTCTCGGTACTCTTATTCATGCGGTACGCGAGAGAACCCACGCTGCTGTATACCACCAGAATGCTGATCATGGTAAGCATAATCACAATGGCCCAGATTACTTTATCGCCATTTGTCCGCTCCAGGATATTTCCTGTTACTGACTGGGCGGAAGAAAATCTGCCAGAGAATATTTGTTTTGAATCACTCATTTAAAGTTCTACACTCATTTTTATTTTATAAATCTTTTACTGCTTCTTTAAATTGCTTTCCGCGATCTTCATAATTTTT
>JBDSPQ010000399.1:0-9334 GCA_039930305.1 Ginsengibacter sp.
GAACCTTGAACAGCTTTTAAAACTGTAAATTTTAGTAAGAACTTTAAAGTTCTTACGGTTTGTTTGGGGATTGTCCTGTTTAGCTGCAGGAATTATTGCAAAGCCTACAATTATACAAATTTCTAAATTTTGGTGGAGTAACACAAGCGCTAAACAGACGCTTTTGCCCGGACGAATTATTTTCCGCGTAAATAAAAACGTCCGATTAGTATTCGGTATTCATTTTTTAGTAATCGTCTCGCCTTAATCTTTGATTTCAGGATGATACGACAACTATCGTTAGAATTATATTTTCGCAAGTACAGCATAAATGCTACGCATAAAAAAACCCCGTTTAAATAAACGGGGTTCTTTTAATATCTGTATGTGATCTCTTAATCTTCCACTTTTACTTTTCCTTTTTGCTTGGCAATTACTTCCTCAGCAATATTACTAGGTGCCGGCGCATAATGGCTAAATTCCATGGTGGAAGTAGCCCTTCCGCTTGACAAGGAACGAAGTTGCGTTACATACCCAAACATTTCGCTCAATGGTACTTTTGCTTTGATTACCTGCACACCATGTTTACTATCCATTCCCTCTAACATGCCGCGGCGACGATTTAAATCTCCGGTTACATCGCCCATATACTGATCCGGCGTTAATACCTCTATTTTCATAATTGGTTCGAGCAAAACTGGTTTAGCCTTTCTACCGGACTCACGATATCCTTGCTTGGCACACAATTCAAAGCTCATTGCATCGGAGTCAACCTGGTGAAATGAACCATCAAAAACCCGAACTTTCATACTTTGCATTGGGTAGCCCGCGAGAACACCAGTCGTCATTGCGGTTTCAAAACCTTTTTGAATAGCCGGCACAAATTCTTTCGGAATAGACCCACCGAATAGTCCATTGGTAAACTGGAATGTTCCTTTTCCTTCTTTCAAAAATTCCTCATCTGCAGGCCCTATTTCAAAAACAATATCGGCAAATTTACCCCTACCACCTGTTTGCTTTTTTAGCACTTCTCTATGCTCAATAGTGTTCTGGAAGGCCTCTTTGTAAGCAACCTGCGGGGCACCCTGATTTATTTCCACTTTAAATTCACGTCTCATCCTATCCACAATAATTTCAAGATGAAGTTCACCCATACCGCTTAAAATTGTCTGACCCGTCTCTTCATCTGTTCTTACTTTTAATGTAGGATCTTCTTCTACCAATTTTGCGATAGCCATTCCCATTCTATCGACATCAGCCTGAGTTTTCGGCTCAACCGCCACAGAGATCACTGGTTCAGGGAAGGTCATTGCCTCGAGTACTACAGGATGATTTTCATTGCACAAAGTATCTCCTGTCTTAATATCTTTGAATCCAACCGCAGCTCCAATATCTCCCGCCTCAATAAAATCAACCGGATTCTGCTTATTAGCATGCATCTGCATTATCCTGGAAATTCTTTCATTTTTCCCCGTCCTTGTATTTAGAACATATGAGCCTGAATCCAGTCTGCCTGAATATGCCCTAAAAAACGCGAGACGTCCAACAAAAGGATCTGTCATGATCTTAAAAGCCAAAGCAGAAAACGGCGCCTTCGGATCTGGTTTGCGCTCAACTTCTTCTCCTGTATCGGGGTTGATACCCTTAACAGCCTCAATATCTAAAGGACCAGGTAAATACCTGACAATGGCATCAAGGGCTGTCTGTACACCTTTATTTTTAAAGGAAGAGCCACACATCATGGGAATAATAGAGATATCAATAGTGGCTTTACGTATCGCCTCATGAATTTCATCTTCCGTAATCGTATTCGGATCATCAAAAAATTTCTCTAATAGATTTTCGTCATAGTCAGCCACCGCTTCTATCAAGTGTTGTCGCCACTCATTCACTTCTTCGGTCATATCTTCCGGAATAGGAACTTCTTTGTAAGTCATACCCTGAGTAGCATCATCCCAAACCATACCCTTCATCGTTATTAAATCTACTACGCCCTTGAAGTTATCTTCACTACCAATAGGCAGCTGTAGCGGTACTGCCTTAGCACCCAGCATTTCTTTAACCTGCTTCACTACATTTAGAAAATCTGCACCCGACCGATCCATTTTGTTTACAAAACCTATCCGGGGGACTTTATAGCGATTGGCCTGCCTCCAAACAGTTTCACTTTGTGGTTCCACACCGCTAACTGCACAGAATAAAGCAAGTAATCCATCAAGTACGCGCAGGGATCTTTCAACTTCTACTGTGAAATCCACGTGACCCGGGGTATCAATAATATTAAATTTATATTGCTTTGTATCAGGTGACTTAACTCCCTGAATTGTTGGAAAATTCCAGAAACAGGTAGTCGCCGCAGAAGTAATAGTAATTCCTCTTTCCTGCTCCTGGGCCATCCAGTCCATGGTAGCAGCGCCATCATGCACTTCTCCAATTTTGTGATTCACACCTGTATAATACAGAATGCGCTCCGTTGTAGTTGTTTTGCCTGCGTCAATATGAGCAGCAATTCCGAAATTTCGTTGAAATCTTAAATCGGCCATGGCCTGGGTTTTAAATTTATTATTATGGAAATTATTATAATACTTTTTGGAGGCGCGAAGTTAGTAATATTCTCATTATAATTTGCGGTAGAAAGCGAATATTTAACAATGATTGGTCGTAAAAAAACCCTTTCTAAAAAGAAAGGGCTATAAACAATAATATTTAAATTTTTTAAATCCTGAAATGTGCGAATGCCTTATTTGCATCGGCCATACGGTGGGTATCTTCTTTCTTTTTGAAAGCAGCACCCTCGCCCTTACTTGCTGCCACTATTTCATTCGCGAGTTTTTCTGCCATACTACGACCGTTTCGATCGCGGCTATATTTTATCAACCATTTGATACTGAGTGAAGTTTTCCTGTCTGCTCTTACTTCTGCCGGTATCTGGAAAGTTGCACCGCCGATTCTACGACTTTTTACCTCAACGCCTGGTGTTACGTTAGACAAGGCTTTTTTCCAAACTTCATAACCATTCTCACCTGATATTTTTGAAACCTTGTCAAGCGCATCATAAAAAATATTGTATGCACCACTTTTTTTTCCTTCCCACATTAAATTATTTACGAAACGGGTCACCAGTTTATCCTGAAATTTAGGATCAGGCGCCAGTGGAAGTTTTTTGGCTTGGGCTTTACGCATTTATTCTTTTTTAATTCTGTATTGTTATTTAAAAAAAATTATTTCTTCGCTTTTTCTTTCTTGGTGCCGTATTTCGACCTGCTCTGTTTCCTGTCTTTCACTCCAGCAGTATCAAGACTACCGCGTACAATGTGGTATCTCACTCCTGGCAAATCTTTCACTCTGCCGCCTCGTATCAAGACGATAGAGTGTTCTTGTAAATTATGTCCTTCACCAGGAATATATGCAATTACCTCAATCTTATTGGTCAGCCTTACTTTAGCAACTTTTCTTAAAGCCGAGTTTGGCTTCTTCGGAGTTGTAGTATACACCCTTGTACAAACCCCGCGTCTTTGAGGACAACTATCTAAAGCCCTGGATTTACTCTTTGCTTTAATAATCGTTCTTCCTTTTCTAACTAATTGTTGAATTGTTGGCATTATTTAACCCTTATTTTTTTGGACGGCAAAGGTAAGTCCGGTAAAATGAAATACCAAAATAATTTGATTTTAGAAAATAAGTTGAAACAGAATTGCCTTCCCAGAAAATCTATTATTATAATTTCGTCATCCAATGATGTGCATCAGGGAGCATTCCCTGCTTGATACCATCCATTTGTTCCTTTATTTTTTTTGCGACTACACATTTACCCGGGTCAAATTCCATAGAAAAGTCCCGGTATTTTAATTCTTGAATTATAGAAATGGTTGCTGCGGTTCCGGTACCGAATATCTCCTTCAGATTTCCAGCGTGAAAGTGATCTACAATCTCGTCGATACTGAGATTACGCTGCTCTACCGTAAATCCCATATCTTCCAATATTTGTATTACGCTGTCCCTTGTAACACCTGCAAGAATAGTCTCTGAAAACAGATCCGGGGTGATTGCTTTGTCGCCAATGATGAAAAAGACATTCATTGTTCCGCACTCCTGAACATATTTATGTGCAAAAGCATCCATCCACAATACCTGGTCGAACCCCTTTCGTTTGGCTTCGGCAGTAGGAAACATAGCAGCTCCATAATTTCCTGCATTTTTTGCATAACCTACTCCACCTGGAACTGCTCTAACATATTTCTCCTCTACGTAAATACGCATTGGCTTACTATAATACGGGCCGGTTGGGCTCAACATTATCAAAAACTTGTATGTATCGCTCGGTTTTACACCGATCATTTCGTCGGTACTGAACATTAAGGGCCGAATGTATAATGAATGATTTGGTCGTGGAGGTATCCAACTGGAATCGAGTCGAACCAACTCTTTCAACCCTTCCATGAAGATTTCTTCCGGAATCTGCGGCATTTCCATTCTTTCAGCAGAAATATTGAAGCGTTTGAAATTATCAAAGGGCCTGAATATCATTGCCTCTCCCGTTGGATTCTTATAGGCTTTTATCCCTTCAAAAATTGCCTGTCCATAGTGAAGTGCAGCCGTTGAAGGCGACATGAGCAGAGGTTGAAAGGGCTTGATCTCAATTGACTTCCATTCACCATTTTCAAAGTCGGCTTCTAACATGTGGTCAGTAAAATATTTCCCGAAGGGAATATTCTCCAGAGACAAAGAATTGAGTTTACTTCTTTCTACACGGGTTACTTTTATACCTCCTGCTGCTATCATAATCATTAAATTTGTAGCAAAGAAACGAAAAAAACAAAGTATTTTCAGATTATGAGCCTCGATACGCTGCAACTGCCAGCTTTACTGCACTGCGCAATATTCTCGCAAAAACTTGTATATCCAGACAATGGAGATTTACCCGAACTGCTTTCTAAAAAGCCCGTCATTGACTTTCTCGGAGGGAACCAGAAAAAGATTACTATCTTATTCGACAGTACAGAACAAAAATTTCTAAGTGATTCAGATCTGAGTTTTCTAACCCTGCTACTGTCGGCATGTGGTCTTACCCTGGCGGATGTTGCGGTGACCAATATCAGGCAGGATATCCGCCTGAATTATTACCTCATGTTAGAAGAATTACAATGCAGAAACCTAATTGGTTTCGGCATTACGCCCGATAATATCGACCTGCCGTTTACTATTCCATTTTACCAACTACAGGCTTACGAGAAAACCAAGTATATATTTTGTCCTTCCGTGCAGGAATTGCAGGCCAGCTCAATCGATAAAAAGAAATTATGGAGCGCCCTTCAGAAAATGTTCAATATTTCCGTAAAATAATGCCCGATTTAATATTTGCTACTAACAATCAAAACAAAGTAATAGAAGTAAAGAATGCTCTCGACTCAAAATATACGGTGTATTGCTTGTCTGATTTGGGAATCAACATGGAAATCGCGGAGCCTTATGACACTCTTGAAGAAAATGCTCTGGAGAAAGCTAGGGTAATACAAAGGCTAACTGGGAAGGATTGCTTTTCAGAGGATACTGGTTTATTTACAGAGGCATTAAATGGCAGACCTGGCGTAAAAAGTGCACGCTATGCCGGCAATGACTGTGATTCATCCAGAAATATTATAAAGCTGATTAATAAACTTAAAGACAACCCCCATCGGTCCGCCACATTTAGAACTATCATATGCCTCTTGAGAAATGGAACACATATAATTTTTGAAGGTAAATGTAAAGGCACTATTATTGCAGATACCCGTGGTAGTTTTGGTTTTGGATATGACCCGGTGTTTATTCCCGACGGTTCAAACAAAACATTCGCTGAAATGCAGATCACTGAAAAAAACCTTTACAGCCATAGGCGAAAAGCGATTGACGGCTTGACCGATTTCCTTAACAGTGAAGATACCCATTAGCTTACCCTGAATAAACTAATACAAATATTTGAATCCTACAAGCAACTATACACTCTCTGAAAGCGACTTGATACAGGGCTGCATAAGGGGAGACCGCCAGGTGCAGGAACTTCTCTATAAAAGATATTCTGCGAAGATGTATGGTGTTTGTCTCCGTTATTCAGGTAATACAGAAGATGCGAACGATTTGTTACAGGAGGGCTTCATAAAGGTGTATAAAAATTTATCTAAATTTAGGAGCGAAGGGTCTTTTGAGGGGTGGATACGGCGCATTTTTGTTAATACCTCAATTGAACACTTCAGAAAAAAAGTAAAGCTTTATAACGTAACGGAAGTACAGGAGAATACAGTGGAAGATAAAGATCTGAACGTACTTGATACGCTGGCTGAAAAGGATATTATATCTCTAGTTAGCGAGCTTTCTCCGGGTTATAAGACAGTATTCAATATGCATGTGGTAGAAGGATATTCGCATAAAGAAATTGCCGAGGCGTTAGGCATCACTGAAGGAACCAGTAAATCCCAGCTTGCAAGGGCAAAAGGTGTTTTAAAGAAAATGTTGGATAAAAGATTAAACACAACAAACAACGAAAATTAACTTCATAGCATTATAATGCAGAATTTTCAAAATAAATTATACAATTACGAAGCAAATCCGCCATCGGATATTTGGGAGAAAGTTTCTTCCGAATTGGATTCGCAGGAAAGCAATCTTACAATTCCGGTTTATAGAAAAAAATCCAGGCTTCTTTTTTATGCCCTGACCGCAGCTGCTTCTTTAATAATTATTTTCTTAAGTTCTCTTTTTTTTAATAGAAAGGCTAACGATGTCCAAATTGGCTCTGCAGCCACTACTATAGCAGATAGTGAATTCAATAGTTTTCCTAAAGATTCCTTAAACAATAGAACCTTGGCGCTTATAATAAAAAAAGGCCGACACAATTCTTCGGAGAACATCAACAATCAAAAAAATTATTTTAAAAAATACCTGACTGTTGCCGGCCCTGACGGGCAACCTGTAAAAATTTCCCCTAAAGCAGCTATGCTTATATTATCCGCAGACAACGATTATCCTCCCAAGCCTGTATGGGATAAAAAAATTAACAAATGGAGTGAAATTATGCTGAGCAGCACTATGTCCCCTACTGCAACGAATTTGCTTGAGATTGTTCAACGATAATTCAATTTGACAGTCTATCCATAGCGTCAACCCTGTCTTTTTAAAAGCTTTTAGTAAAATTTAATCTGTATCTTCGCACTTAATTTTTTTATAAATAATAATACAATGGACAACAAAACAACAGGAACCGTAAAATTTTTTAACACAGAAAAAGGATTCGGTTTTATCAAACACGATGATTCCTCAAAGGAAACATTTGTACATGCAAGCGGCTTAATTGATGAAATTAAAGAAAATGATAAAGTGGAATTCGACTTGCAAAACGGGCAAAAAGGCATGAATGCCGTAAATGTGAAAATAATCGGCTAACATCGATATTTCCAAAGAATTAAAAGGGTGGCTCAATTAAGCCACCCTTTTTCTTTTTAATGCTTTCGGGATATACCCGGGAATAGCATCGGAACGTTTGCCTGGTAACGTTTATAAGACCCTCCAAATTCCAGCACAAGTTTGCGTTCTTCAAGCCTGACTCCTACTAAAACATAACTAGTTATGACCAATACCGCTATGGCATTAGATAGGGTGGGTAGAAGAAATAACAGTCCCCATATAAATAAGATAGTACCAAAATAAAGGGGATGACGGACAAACCGGTGCAGCCCGCCAGTTTCCAGGTGATTTTGAATGGTTGTTGCAAAAAGCGTTCTGATGCCGCTTACCTGCAGGAAATATTTTTTAATACTGATCACCATAATTATCAAACCTGGTATAATCAGTAACATCGCCAATACTAACTGAAGAATTTTGTAGTTGAAAATTATAGGACTTGCCATCAAAAACTGGAACCATAGAAGCAGGCATAGTGTAACGAATGCAAAAAGGGTATATATTAAACGATAATAGCGAAAGTTCTTTCCCATTTTTTTTTCAAAATATACTTTTACTTGTGTGGATGCAAAAAAACTGTGAATACCACAATAAAGCACCCAAAAAAACAAAAGCAACAAGTGCTGGCTAAAAACGGTTGATTGCATAATATAAACCATTACAAAAGGGCCATGAAACTTAAACAAAGAAGTTAAATTATGAACTGCTGAAATTACTAAGTTGTAAGGACTATATATTTGCAAAAAAAATTAACTCATAATCATGAAACTTTTGTTGACTCTTTTGTCTTTTTTTGCAGCCATCTTTACCTCATATTCCCAGCAAACCGGTAATCTGAATTTAAAGAAGGGGCAAAAGTACGTCGTTGAAAACATCATCACAACGGTAAGTTCTTCAGAAATGATGGGCCAAAATATTGAATCTAAAGCAGATGTTGCTTCTTCTTATCTAATTGAAGTAAAAGACTTTCAAGGCAACAATATTAACCTAGAAAATATGGTTAATAGTCTTAAAATGAATATGAATGCCATGGGCCAGGATTATAGTTTTGATTCGGATAAACCGGAAGATATGAATGGGGATATGGGCAAAAATTTTAATAGTTTTATAAAAGTTCCTCAAAAGGTAATTATTGACAAATCGGGGAATGTTGTTCCTTCTTCACTTCCTGATACAAGTGAGAGCATGAGAGAAAGTCAAAGTACTGACCCTTCTTCCATGATTATGACTCAAATGGGTGGAGATCCGGCAGACTTGGGTTATGGGGCCAAAATGGCTTTTCACCCTTTGCCGTTAAAAGCTAGCACAGGTACCAATTGGCAAGATTCTTCTTCCGAAAATGGAATTACCAGAGTTACCAAATACATCCTTCAAGAGATCAATGGCTCGGAAGGTAAAATCAAAATACAAGGAACATTGGTCACCGATACCAAAAACGAGATGCAGGGCATGGAAATTTTGAGTAAGTCAACCGGAAAATTTGAAGGAGAGGAAATAGTAGACATAAAATCTGGTGTCGTTAAGTCCAGCAATGTAATAACTAAAGCGGCTGGTACGGTAACAGTAATGGGTCAGGATCTTCCAAATACCTCCACAATCACCTCTGCCACAACAGTAAAGGTTCTTTAATTTGACGTTGGTTATAAAATTTTCGTTGTCACTTTTAAATATTCGACAAACTCTCCCTTAGTATACAGCAAGTGCTTTTCTTCCTGAAGACTTTACTAAATCTGTTTTAGACTCAGCTTCAAGGCAATCGTTTTTAGTGAAAAGTAGGGCACTCCACACGTAGTCAAGTCCCACTTTTTCTCCTGATTCAAATCCTCTTTGAGTAAGAAATTCCCAGGTGCAATCCCTGTTTAGATCACTTGTAATTTTAGAAGTCGCCTTGGGATACGCAACCCATAATTTACCTTCA
>JBDSPQ010000400.1:0-6778 GCA_039930305.1 Ginsengibacter sp.
AGCAAGAAATTCCCTTGTTAGGAACGAAAGGCCTGATTGCGAAATATCAAAGAATAATATTACATACAAAGGGAGATCAAAAAGAAGGGCAGTGGCTACCTGTATTAATATTCTTGAGACAACATTATCTTCGAATGGGATTCTCTTATCAAGAGAAGCACTAAGCGTTTTGATAAATATCCAGATCGAGGAAAGATATAAAACCTGGAATACAAAAGCTGCAAATTGTACAAAGGGTCCCCATTGGGGTATCATCACAACTCGTATAGCGGAAACAATTATAGAAAATACCACAATCAGCAGGTAAGGAATTATTTTCCAATTTTTTGAATGTAGTAATGGAATAAGCATATTGTTTATTCAGAATCTGATCAAGATAAGCAAGCACCTTTTTTGTTGCAAATGATTTGCACGGAAGCGGAATGATCACCTGCTGAAACGGTAATTATTTTCATCTTTTTTAAAAACACAATAAATTTTCTCCGATAAGTCATTTTGTTTATAGTTTCTATTCATATCTTTTCAGTGATTTTAGGTTCTGCTGAAATGTAAGGAAGGCAGTGCAAAAGATTTATACAACACCCAATAACAAATGTGAATTAAAAAATTAATAAACGATTATGTCAAAAAATCCAATTCAAAATTCAAGAAGATCTTTTATCGGTAATGTAACAAAAGGCGTACTGGCAGCTTCAGTACTCCCTGGCATTATTACTTCAAAAGACCGAAAACGTAATTTAATCTCATTACAAAGATCATCTCAAAATTTTGGACCGGGCGACCAGGTGAATATTGCCCTGATAGGAGCAGGCGGCATGGGCACAGAAGATACGAATACATGCCTGAAGGTACCCGGTGTAAAGCTTGTTGCCGTTTGTGATTTGTATGATGGAAGGTTGTCGGATGCTAAGAAAAAGTGGGGCAGCGATATCTATACGACACGCGACTATCGCGAAATCCTTGAGCGGAAAGATGTGGATGCAGTAATAATTGCCACTCCCGATCATTGGCACAAAGACATTTCAGTAGCAGCGATGAATAAAGGGAAACATGTGTATTGTGAAAAGCCAATGGTGCACGATGTAACGGAAGGGCCAGCGGTGATCGATGCCCAGAAAAAAAACAAGGTTGTTTTCCAGGTGGGCAGCCAGGGAATGAGCTCTCTTGGAAACGAAAAGGCAAAGCAGTTACTGAAAGATGGGGCTATTGGGGTTTTAAATTATGCTGAGGCTTTTTATGCACGTATGTCTCCCACAGGGGCCTGGCAGTATCCCATTCCTGATGATGCTTCGCCCGCAACAGTTGATTGGGACAGGTACATCGCGAACACTGCAAAGAGGCCTTTTGATAAATTAAGATTTTTTCGCTGGCGTAATTATCGCGATTATGGCACAGGAGTTTCCGGCGATCTTTTCGTTCACCTTTTTTCCAGTCTTCATTTTGTAACCGGATCATTGGGTCCAAATAAAATAATGGCTACCGGTGGCCTCCGATACTGGAAAGACGGCAGGGAAGTGCCTGATATAATGCTCGGGATGTTCGACTACCCTGATACCGCGAGCCACCCGCCATTCAATCTTTCCCTGCGGGTAAATTTTGTAGATGGAACGGGAGGCACTAATTACCTGCGTATGGTTGGCAGCGAGGGAGCTATGACGGTAGAATGGGATAAGGTCACCTTATATAAAAACAGGAATATTATAGATCCAAATGATCCATTGAATAATACTAAGAATGTAAATTCAGGGAAAGAATTTGTGTACGAGCGCAAATCAATGGTGCCTCCTGCCGAACTGATTTACACCGCAGAAGAAGGCTATAAGGGTGCCCACTTTGATCACCATTATAATTGGATCAATGCGATCAGAACTAATGGGGAAGTAGCAGAAAATCCCCTGTTCGGATATCGTGCTGCAGTTCCAGCTTTGTTGTGCAACGACAGCTACTTCAACAATAAGATAATGCAATGGGATCCTGAAAACTTAAAAGTAATCGCTAATAAATAAAATGCATGAAAACAAAAGTAATAGTAGTCCTCGTGTTAGTGTCCGGGATTTTTATTTCCTGTTCATCAACAAAAAGCACAGCAGACAATACCCTTACGCAAAAAGAAAAAAATGAGGGATATAAGTTATTATTTAGTGGAAATAGTATGGATGGATGGCGTACCTATCAAAACAAATCTGCGGCGTCCTGGTTTGTAGACAGCGGTACTTTGCATTGCAAAGGCAGCGATGCAAACTATGGAGCTATTACCGCCGACTTAATGACCGCCGAACAATACAAGGATTTTGATTTTAGCGTAGATTATAAAATTTCCCCGAAAGGAAACAGCGGGATATTATACCTCGTAAATGAAGACAGTGCTTACTCTCACCTGAGTGGCCCGGAGTACCAGATCATAGATGACAAAAATTTTCCTGAAAAACTGGAAACCTGGCAGATGACAGGTGCGAATTACGCAATGAATGATGCGCCCAACGCACAGCCCAATCCTCCAGGCGAATGGAACACTGCCCGTATTGTGAAACAAGGAAACCATGTAGAGCATTGGCTAAATGGAAAAAAGGTAGTGGAATACGACTTGCACAGCGAAGATTGGAACAAAAGAAAACAACTGGAGAAATGGAAAGATGTCGCTTCGTATGGAGCGTCTGACAAGGGGTACCTTACTTTTCAGAACCATGGTAGCGAAGCCTGGTTTAAGAATATTAAGATAAAAGAATTATAAAATATCGCCTGAGCAGGGTCAGGATTTTGGTTTTACGATAAGGGCATAAATTACATAAAGCCACCCCAGAATGCCATGAATGATGGCCCAAAGGATAGACTTATTCCTGCTCCAGGATATCACCACAGCGATAATAGTACCAAGCCCTATGCCCGGCCCAACATAAGCAGGTTGTCCGTACCCATCATTAGCAGGGCCGGGTCCGCAGGAAATAATAAAAAAAGTAACTAATAAAGCCGGTATAATTTGATTTTTATTCATTGCTTGTTTTTTATCCCTTTATGTTTTGTGTAAATTAAAATTATTTTTTTCGGATTGACTGCAAAATGATTTGATAATTTCGGAATGCTCCCGCTGACCTTGATTTTTTTTAAAAAATTACTAGAGGATAAACAACTTATCCAATCTGATCCGGAAGCCAAGCTTTATAGCTGATGCAGCCTTTTATATTTTAAAGAAATCATCAGACGCCCGATACAGAAAATGCATTGTTGCTAGGGAGATCTTAATTGAAGCGGCATATCAATTTCGAAGCAAACCCAGTAGTAACTGGCAGCAGGGTTATATCCTGATTTGTTTTTTATTAATAAGCAAGCAGTTTAACACACATTTTTTAACCTGTTTAACAATCCATTCATTTTTTCTTTCACTATATCAAAATCCGGCAGGTCGGTTCCTTTATAAATAACAAATACAATCAAACAGATATTTTTATCCCGGATATAATCCCGGAGATCTTGTTTTTGCACCCTGTACGCTTCCCGCATTAGCCTTTTTATCCGGTTTCTGTCTACCGCTTTTCTAAAAGTTTTCGAACTCACTGAAAATGCTGTCTGCAGGGGGGAAATACATTTTGGAGCGCATAGATAAATTACCCTGAAAGGGAAATGGGAAAATGATTGCCCTGACTTAAAAATTTCCCCAATAAGTTTCCTGCTCTTTAATCTTTCGTTTGCGTGTAAAGTATTTCGGATCTTCTCCATGTATTGTGCAGTATGATGTATTAAAATTAAAAAAAAATAGCCCCCACTGGAGGCTATTTAGCTATTTCAAGTTTGCACTATCGTTGTTATTTTTTACTTCCGTGCTCATCAGAAACGGATAGTTTATGACGACCTTTCTTTCTGCGGCTGGCCAATACTTTGCGGCCACTCGCAGTTGCCATGCGTTGCCTGAAACCGTGAACACTTTTCCTACGGCGCTTGTGTGGCTGATATGTACGTTTTTTACCGGGCATTTTTTATAAAATTATTTTTCCTTTTGATAATGTTTTTTCAGTCATTTCAGCCGGGCACCATCCGGGCTGTTTGTGAAAGGGCAGCAAAAGTAAGTAAACATTTTTGAAAAATTGGACATCACAGTTGAATTTTTGTCCTTGTCACATCTCAAGGAGAGGATAATTGCACATAACTTGAATTGATGCTACTTCCGAAAAAATTTAATGAGTGTCTATCAAAATCGCCCGGGTCATCGGTTGTGAAAAAGCGAATGGTCTTTTTTTTGCTTAAGGCCGCATTGATTTCTGCATGCCGCCGTAAATAGTCCTCCAGGCTTTTCGCTACAATATTTCCCTGGGAAATAACCTTTATCCCTTCAGGCAGAAAAGACTCAATTTGCCGGGAGATTAATGGATAATGGGTACAGGCAAGCAGCACAGCATCCAGATCTCCAGCCGCATTGATTACTTGCTCGAGCTCTTTTTGAATAAAATAAGCAGCCCCGGCACTATGGTGTTCATTATTCTCAATAAGTGGTACCCACATTGGGCAAGCGTGCTGGTAAATATGGAGGTTAGGAAAAAACTTCTCCACCTCCAATACATAGGAGTTTGATTGTATGGTTCCTTTTGTTCCTAATATGGCGATATTGCCGGAATTAGTAAAATTGCCAATGATCTCCGCGGTGGGTCGTATTACCCCAAGAACTCTTCTATTCGGTCCGAATAGGGGAAGATCGTTTTGCTGAATCGTCCGCAGCGCTTTTGCCGAAGCAGTGTTACAAGCTAATATTATAAGTGGACAATTCTGGTCGAACAGCCATTTAACTGACTCCAATGTATAATTATATACGGTTTCATACGAACGGGAGCCGTAAGGAGCCCTGGCGTTATCACCTAAGTAGATATAATCGTAATCCGGCAATCTTTTTACAATCTCTCTTAAGATAGTAAGTCCGCCATAGCCTGAATCAAAAACACCGATTGGAGAAACTTTATCCATGTGTCAAAAATAAACAAGCCACCGGTTTCCCGAATGGCTTATTAAAAATCAATGTATGTAATCATTAATTTGTCTTTGGTGGAGTTGCTGAAGGCTCTTTCAGACCAAGCTTCTTTCTAACCAATGGACCTATATCACTTGAAGGGGGCATAATGATAAGTGCTTCTCGTGGTAAAACGTAAGTATAACCGCTTTCCTTGGCCACTTCTTCAATTGCACCCTGCAGTTTCTTCTGAATGGGCAATGACAATTCCTGCCTTTTTTGCTCAAACTGATTTTGTATTTTTTGATCTTCACCGCTCAGATCCTGTACTTGTTTCTGCAATTCTGTTCTTTTCACTTCTTTTAAGCTTGCACTCATAGTAGTGGAATCTTTATAAAATTTTTGCACAGATTCATTCAATGCAGTTTGCTTATCCTGGGCATTCTGGTATAATGATTTTTGATATTGATCGAGTTGTGTTTGCACCTCTGCCGCTTCGGGCATTAACTGAATTACTTCATCTGCACTTATATACCCAATTTTCTGGGCGTTGGAAACATTGGAAATACCACATAGACTAATCGAAATTAAAACGAGTGTAACGATCTTTTTCATTTTTGTTTTTAGATTTGATTTAAATAAAGTGTTTGTTTTGGCGTGTATGGCTGCACGGATATTTTGCTTTCGCATTTATTTAACACCCATTTCTTTCAGCACATCATCACTCTTATCCAGTTTTGGGTCGGCAAAGATAACAGTAATTCCCTCACTTTTATCTAAAATGAAATCATATAATTTGGACACCGCAAGCTTCTGGACCGCATTATAAACTCTATCCTGTATGGGTTTTATAAGCTCTTCCCTTTTTTTGAATAAATCGCCTTCGTAGCCAAAACGCTTTCTTTGCAACTCTCTTAACGCCTTATCGTTATTAAATAATTCATCTTCTCTCTTTTTCCTGAGGTCATCACTCAGCATTACCTGCTCAGCATCGTACTGCTTATACATTTTATCCAGTTCGCCGGATTTAATATCAATTTCCTGTTGCCATGATTGACTAAATTGATCAAGTTTGTCCTGAGACTGCTTATACTCGGGTATTTTTTCCAGGATGTATTTAGTATCAATAACTGCGTACCTCTGTGCTATTGCGGTAACCGAAAGGAATAAAAATGAAAGAAGAATGAAAGAGATTTTTTTCATGACAAAATTTTTGATGGAAAAGTTATTCTGGCTCCTGACCGAGCATGAAAGTAAATTTAGCCGCTCCTTTAAGTCCCGTAGTGGAATTAATGCGATCTAACCCTATGCCATAGTCGAAACCAAGCAACCCAAACATCGGAAGAAAAAATCGCATCCCCACACCTACTGATCTCCTCAACTTAAATGGATTATAGTCTTTGAAATCGTACCATCCATTTGCTGCTTCAAAAAAGGTGAGTCCGTAAATTGTACTGCTGGCGCTTGTACTAAAAGGATACCTCAATTCAAGGCTATATTTATTAAAAATGGTAAAAAATTCTTTTGCACTGCTTAGGTCAGGATTTATCTTGGGATCAGAATTATCATATACGGGATAACCACGATGCGCTATAATATCATAACCTAACAGGCCATAGTTGTTACTTAAACCGGCATCCCCAATTTGAAAACGCTCGAAAGGTGAAGTAATCGTTTTGTTAGTATACCTCCAGAGGAATCCATATTTGGCTGCGGCACGGAAGATGAATTGTTTGTTCTTATCAGGACCACGCCCCTGCCCGATAGGTACAAACCATTCTGCTGTGAACCTTTCCTTATGAAACTCTACAAATTTATATTGCTCGCCATCTTTTTGTGTAGCAT
>JBDSPQ010000401.1:0-8429 GCA_039930305.1 Ginsengibacter sp.
GTTTTGTATTAGATAAAACTGTCTGGGCAGCTTCGATGCTATCATCTTTCAAGGTAAAGCTCATCATTCCTCCGAAGCCCCGCATTTGTTTTTTTGCAATATCGTGATTAGGATGATCCTCAAAACCGCACCAGAATACTTTATCAACTTTGGGGTGGCCTCTGAGCCATCGCGCAACTTTCTCCCCATTTTCACAATGGCGTTCCATTCGGAGGTGCAGCGTTTTTAATCCCCGCAATACAAGAAAACAATCCTGGGGTCCAGGCACCGCCCCGGTGCTGTTTTGAATGAAAGCCAGCTTGTCCCGCAGTGCTTCGTCATTTATAATAATACAGCCATGTACCACATCGCTGTGCCCTCCAAGGTATTTAGTAGCGGAATGCAAGACAATATCTGCACCGTGGTCAAGCGGGTTTTGCAAATAGGGAGACGCAAACGTATTGTCTACGCAAAGCAGCAATCCATTTTTCTTCGTGATGTCAGCTACTTCCCCGATGTCAGTTATATTCATCATCGGGTTGGTGGGGGTCTCTGTCCAAACAAGCTTCGTATTATTATTGATGTATTTCTGGACATCAGCAGCATGCTGCATACTGATGAAATGAAATTTTAGTCCATATTTCTCAAATACTTTGGTGAACATTCTATAAGTGCCTCCGTACATATCATTGGCAGCAATCACTTCATCACCTGGGCTCAATAATTTTATGACGGCATCTGTCGCAGCCGAACCGCTGGCAAAACAAAGTCCATATTTTCCATTTTCGATGGCTGCTAATGCATTTTGTAAGGCATCTCTTGTGGGGTTTTGGGTTCTGGCGTATTCATACCCTTTGTGATCGCCGGGTGCGGATTGCACATAGGTAGAGGTCTGATAAATTGGCGTCATTATCGCCCCCGTTGATGGATCCGGCTCTATACCTGCATGAATTAATTTTGTTGCTAATTTCAATTGAGATCTATTTAAGTAAAACAAAAATTATTATGAAAATGCACGAAGGCGCATCGGAGGATAAAATCAGAATCCAATGGGTAGTGTCACTTTTGCATCATCCCAATACATATCCATTTCTGCGCCTGTATTTGTTTTTTCAAATACGATTGTCATGGCCTCTGTACTTTCATTTTTTAATAATGGCAGATCCATTCTTACCACGTCTTTTGTCTCATCATACTTAAAACTTCCCCAAATATCTGTGTCTTTATTTAGTATGAAAGTCCACTTGTCAGTGTAAGGAATAGCATAGATGGTATAGCGGCCTTTCTTGATTTTTTTGCCATTAATTTTTACATCTTTGAAAAATTCCAGTTCGGAAGCCTCGTTAGCACCCAACCTCCAGACTTTCCCAAACTCCTGGAGATCCCCGAATATTTTACGACCATTGAGCTGGGGCCTGCTGTAAATTACTCTTGCAATAAGGGGTTCTGTTGCTTTGTCCTGAATTTTTAGTATGGGATAATTGACGGGATAATAACTCATATCCATGGGGGACTTATCTATCACCGGCAACTTTGAGGAATTCATTTGAGCAGTTCCATCAAGGGCAAGTGCAATCAAAACAAATAGAAATATTTTTTTCATAATTTTTATTATTTGCAAATATAGATGGATTTAATCCGCGATAAGGTTGCTTAGGAATTCTCCCGCAAATTTTGTAACCGTGGGAAAAAATGCTATATAACATTTTTTTAGCGCATCATAATTTTCCAGGAAAAGTTCAAATGCGGTTTCTGATTCGTTTAAATAGGCAGCACGGAACGCAAGTCCGCGAAAGCTTTGCCGGATCCCTTCAATCTGTCCGTAATTGAGAAGCCAATTGTGCAATTTCATATGGGGAAAAATCTTTTGAAAGCCCAACGGCATTTGTTCCAATTTTTCTTCAATAGTTACATACACCTTTTGAGAATAGTAATTCAATCCTCCATATTTTAGAAATTGTTGGTGGTCACAGGCAAGAAAGTGGTCGTACACTACATCTACGAAGGCGCCGGAGTATAACCTGTAGGCGGGTCGAAAAAAACTTTTTGCGTCAGATGTAGCCGGATGAATATCTGTAAACCCATCTATTGCCCGGTGAAGGGTGATTCCGTTTTGGATATTTTTTTCATAATCGTATTTCAACCGTCCTTTTACAAAATCGCTCATCAAATTGCCCCGTAAAATATCGGGTTTATCAAAAGATAAATAAGCATGCGCCAAATAATTCATGAACTAAAAATAAGCGGATTTTATATTTCTGTTACAGGATAAGCCATGTCTCGGAAAATATTGGCATATATTTTTCACTTTATAAACAAACAAAAAAAACAACCATGGCAAACACAAAAAAAATATCTCAGCCTTCACAAGGTTCTGAAGATCTTGGGAGAGAGACCAGAGACAAAAGGAGCACAGGCCGGGCATCTGCAGGAAGCGATACACAACTTAGTATTGCTGCAAAAGGAAATAAAAAGGATAAACCGAAAGCTGGTGTAAATGACGATGAACTCGTTTTAAAGAATAAAAAAGGTAAAGACAATCTTCAAAGTCCCCGCAAATAATTTCCTGCGATATTCACTTTAACTCATAAGGCAGGCGGCATGCCTGCTTTTTTTGGAATCATGTAGAATAAATTCCTCAAACCAATCTCTCGAAGAACAAAATGAAATCCATGAACGGATCGGTGGCGCAAGGGCCAAACCTTTCGAAACGAAAATTAAGGAGCATCGTAAAAGATGAAGAAAAGACGGCCCGGGCAGCCAACCTTATCTACGTAACAGATAAGGAAGCAGGTATACAAAGAAGAAAGAGCGGAGAGAAGTTTGACTATTTTTTTGATGGAACAAAAATAAAGGACGATGAAGAATTGCTGCGTATAAAGCATCTGGTAATACCGCCAGCCTGGACTAAAGTTTGGATATGTAGTAAGCCCAACGGTCACTTGCAGGCTACAGGCTACGATGCAAAAAACAGGAAGCAATACCGGTATCATCCGCACTGGAATTCCCTTCGCACTCACACAAAATATTACCGGCTGCTGGATTTTGGCAAGGTGCTTCCTGATATACGGCGGCAATTACATAAAGATTTGAATACCGAAGGCCTCTCGCTTAAAAAAGTTTTAGCTGCAGTAGTTTCGTTAATGGAGCGCACACATATCAGAATTGGAAACAATTTCTATGAAAAAGAATATGGTTCTTTCGGTCTTACCACGCTAAAGGATAAGCACGTAAAATTCAACGGGAGCTCTGTGAGTTTCGATTTTGTCGGTAAAAAAGGAGTTTTACACAACATTGTTTTAAAAAACAAAAAGCTAGCGGCCATAATAAAAAAATGCCGTGATGTTCCGGGAAAGGAGCTATTCCAGTTTTATGATGAAGAGGGTAATCGTCGTTCGATAGATTCGGGCCTGGTTAATTCATATATTCGTGAAATCAGCAATGCAGATTTTACAGCAAAAGATTTTAGAACGTGGGCAGGAACAGTGCGAGCCTTTCTTGCACTTAAATCTATCGGGTGTTGTGATACCAAAACAGAAACTAAAAAACGGATTGTCGAAGCCCTGGATATTGTATCTGAGCACCTGGGAAATACAAGAACAGTTTGCAAAAATTACTACGTGCACCCAATGATTATTTCGCTGTACGAAAGTAGGAAGCTGGAGAAATATATGGCTGCCGTGGATACTGACGAAGCAAATAACGATAAGCATGACCTTACGCCTGAAGAAAAAGTAGTAATGAAAATACTGGAATCAAATTGAGATTTTTAAAAACATGATAATGTTTTCAATTCAGGAAAAAGATGAAGACGGCTTTAAAAAAATAATTCTAAGAGACGAATTCTCCCGAACTTTTGCAGAGATTCTACCGTATTGCGGAGGCACTCTTCGTAATTTTTCCATCTTCCAAAATGATAAGGAATTTAATGTAATAGACAGCTATTCGTCTATGGAAGATTTTGAAGGAAAGGTAGCCGCAAAGGGATTTCCGGGCAGCAAGCTTTCTCCCTTTGTTTGTCGGTTGAAAAATGGAGTTTATCATTTTGGAGATCAGGATTATAAGCTGGAGCATTTTTATTTAGAGCAACACGCTATACATGGTTGTTTGTACGATAAACAATTTGCGATTACGAATGAGGAAGAGAATGAAGCTAATGCGTCAGTTACAATGAAATATGAATACCGTAAAGATGACGGCGGATATCCCTTCGATTACGATTGCATCATCACCTGGCGGCTTGAAAGTGAAAACAAACTTTCAGCTATTACTCAAATAATAAATAGGGATGCGGGGCTGATTCCGATCCAGGATGGATGGCATCCTTACTTTATGCTTGGCGATCGCATTGATGATTTGCAAATAGAATTTCAGTCAGATCAAAAAGTTGAATTTGATACTTCATTAATTCCTACAGGAGTATTAACTCCTTATCACGAATATAATTCGTTGAAGAAAATCGGGTCCGCTTCTTTCGATAATTGTTTTTTTCTTAGCATGGAAAGCTGTCAGCCGCTATGCGTATTGAGAAATCCTATAAAAAAAATTGAGCTGGAAATTTACCCCGGTAACGCTTACCCCTATCTGCAGATTTATACTCCACCAAATCGTAAAACCATTGCCATTGAAAATCTTAGCGGGCCACCCGATGCATTTAACAATGGAATGGGATTAATAACACTTGAGCCTGGGAATTCTGCGGAATTTAAAACGACATATAAGATCAGCTTGTTGGAGTAGCCAAATATTAGGTTCCCCTGGTTTACACCTTCACATAAATTTTCTTTTTGTCCATCCACCACACTATTAGCCAGTAAAAAATTATCATGCATAAGGCATATAGCAGAGAGCCATTTTTTAAATTTTCAGGAAAAGCAGGCTTGCAAATATGTTGGTAAAACCAGCCGAACGGAGAAAGATAAATTTGTTGTCCTGCTACATTAACACCCTCCGGAATTCTGATTAGCCCCAGCAGGCGTGGAAGTGTCCCGCTCAACACAAAGATGAATAAAGGATTTTTTCCAAACACGTCAAAAAACTTTGTGTACCAGCCCGTTTGTTTTTTGAATTCTATCATATACATCATCACTGCCAATATCAACATGGCAAGCCCTGATGTGAATACCGTATATGAGCTGGTCCATATTTTTTTGTTTAGTGGAAAAACCATATCCCATGCGTATCCGGCAAAAAGAAAGATGGAGCCTGCTACAAAAAGTCCGTTTACCATTTCAGGCGTTTTCCCTTTTTTAATAATGTAGTCGCCGCATAAGTACCCAAAAATTACCTGCACTACAGAGCCGAACAAACTCATAAAACCTTCCGGGTCGAATGCGATGGCAACTCCGTTGCGATGCTCGCCATGGTACATGTGTCCTTCGCCCAGCAACATTTTATCGATGTTAGTTCCAAACCAACCTTCCAGGCTGAAGGGGTCAGCAGGATTTGCGGCCACGCATAAAAACCAATATCCCAGAAGAATAATGCATGCGGAGAAGAAAGCGCCCCGGATCTTGAAAAAATAGATAATGACTGATGCAAAAAAATACGCCAGGGCGATCCTTTGTAAGACTCCAAGGATTCTTATTCCTGCGGGATTGCCCTCGTCGTCTATGTAGCTCCATTGCTTAAAAACGATCTCATTGTGATCCCATTTTATAAAAGGCATCCAGTTAAGAAACAGGCCAATCAAAAATATGAGCAATGTTCGTTTGATTACCTTTCTCCAAAATACAGATGGACCGGCCACCTCAAGCCTTGGCAGTACAAAAGCCAGGGCATTGCCGACAGCGAAAAGAAAAAAAGGGAATACAAGATCTGTTGGGGTAACGCCATGCCATTCGGAATGGTCGAGCGGCGCATAAATATGTTCCCAGCTTCCAGGATTGTTCACCATAATCATGAGGCAAACAGTAGCGCCGCGAAACACGTCAAGAGAATAAAATCTTTCTTTTTTCAACCGGATAATTAATTAGACAGCGAATGTAGCGTTGTTACATCATGTTCGTTCATAGAATTTATGCACGCGATCTTTTTTATACTCCCGGTAGCACGCCTAAATTTTTTTAGCAAACACATTGTACCCATATTCAGGAAAGCGAGATGATGGAAATTTTTGGATATATTATTGTGTCCTTAGATGTTGCAAAAAACTTATTCATTTAAAGATCCAAATATTTTTCTAATGGCAAAAAGCAAATCGAAACAACCGCCGGAGACCGACAAGAAAGTAGAAAACCTCGCGCCACACACAGAGGATGGAAGAGACCAGTTTCTCACCACCAACCAGGGATTGAAAATAAATGATGATCAGAACTCGCTGAAGGCTGGTGAGCGAGGTGGTACACTGCTAGAGGATTTTATACTTCGTGAGAAAATCACTCATTTTGATCATGAAAGAATCCCCGAGCGTATTGTGCATGCCCGTGGCTCCGGCGCACACGGTTTTTTCCAGGTGTACGAATCGATGGCTAAATACACGCGGGCGGGATTTCTGCAGGACCCTTCGGTTAAGACTCGGGTATTTGCAAGATTCTCGACCGTTGCAGGTTTTCGTGGCTCGGCAGACCTTGCCAGAGATGTGAGGGGCTTTGCAGTAAAATTTTATACAGAAGAAGGAAATTTTGATATTGTGGGCAATAACATTCCCGTATTTTTTATCCAGGATGCCATTAAGTTCCCGGATCTGATACATGCTGTAAAGCCGGAACCACATAATGAAATTCCACAGGCTGCTTCGGCGCATGATACGTTCTGGGATTTTATTTCACTCGTTCCGGAATCGATGCACATGATTATGTGGGCCATGAGTGATCGCGCCATTCCAAGGAGTTTAAGAATGATGGAAGGGTTTGGCATACACACATTCCGTTTCATAAATGCCCAGGGCAAAGGTTGTTTTGTGAAATTTCATTGGAAGCCTTTGTTAGGTGTGCATTCCGTTAGCTGGGATGAGGCTTTAAAGATAAATGGTAAAGATCCTGATTTTCATCGCAGGGATTTGCATGATGCCATTGAGAATGGAGCATTCCCCGAATGGGAATTTGGTGTGCAAATTATACCAGAAAAGGACGAACATAAGTTTGCCTTCGATTTGCTGGATCCAACTAAATTAATTCCGGAAGAACAAGTGCCGGTAATGCGTATAGGTAAAATGACTTTAAACCGGAATCCTGATAACTTCTTTGCTGAGACCGAGCAGGTAGCTTTTCATCCGGGACATCTGGTTCCGGGTATTGATTTCACTAACGATCCATTGTTACAAGGAAGGCTATTTTCTTACACCGATACCCAGTTGTCTCGCCTGGGTAGTCCTAACTTCCACGAAATTCCCATCAATCGTTCCATAAATACCGTGCATAACCACCAACGCGATGGGCATATGCGGCAACAGATTAACAAAGGAAAAGTTGCTTATAATCCTAATACGTTAGGCAACGGCGCTCCTTACCAGGCGAAGTTTGCTGAAGGTGGTTTCACCTCATATATGGAAAGAATAGACGCTAAAAAAGTAAGGGCCAGGAGTGAAAGTTTCCATGATCATTTTAGCCAGGCACGATTATTTTTCAATAGCCAAAGTGAATACGAAAAGAATCATATTGTAAATGCGATAAGTTTTGAGTTAGGGCACCTGGAAACGGAGGCGATTAGAGTCCGTGTAGTAGGGCTGCTTACACAAATTGATGGGTCGCTGGCAGCGCGGGTAGCTGATAACCTCGGGTTGAAGGTGCCCGTAAAACCTCAACAGCCTATAAACCATAGTTATGGTGCTGATACAAAACCTAAACAAGTTCAACCGGTTTTTGTGCAACAAGCTGTAGAAAAATCTGGAGCGCTTAGTATGGCAAATACCATTAAGGATTCCATTCAAACCCGGCAGATAGCGATTCTCGCAGCCAACGGTGTAGATGATTCTTTAATGAAAATGAAATCGGCCCTGGAAGCAAAAGGAGCCCAAACGAAAGTAGTATCATTAAAATTGGGCAACTTTAAATCTGCCGGTGGAAAAATGGTGAAAGTAGACCAGGCATTTCTTGGAGCGTCCTCGCTGATGTTTGACGCAGTGTTTATTCCCGGTGGTGCAGAGAGCGTAAATGCGCTGATGAGTAAGCCTGAGGCGGTTTTATTTATCAATGAAGCTTACAGACATTGCAAGGCCATTTGCGCCATCGGGGATGGAGTCGATCTTCTCAATGGCACGGATGCGGGCGATATTATTAATGGCGAAGGAGAAGAAGATAATTCTATGGCGTTACTAGGAATTATCAGAAGTAAAACTTTTGATTCAAAGACTGCGGCGGCATTCATTGAGGCTATTGCTCAGCATCGTTTTTGGGAGAGAGAAGAAATTAGTAAAACACCGGCTTAGTTAGCAACTCACCATAAAAAAGAGGCGACCATTTCGAATTGGTCGCCTCTCTTTTTTTTGATTATTTGCAGAGATCACTGTT
>JBDSPQ010000402.1:0-4432 GCA_039930305.1 Ginsengibacter sp.
CCCCAAAATCCGGAGCCGACTTATCATACCACACCCTTTCCATACTTAAAGTTTGTGCATCTTGTGCATTCGGCGTAAAACCTTGCTCGCTAATCGCGGCTTCCCAATTGGCCCTGTTTACTTCACCGGGGTCAGTAGTCCAAAACCTTCGTGGAATCGGTTCATTAAATATTTCGCGGGCATAATAGGTTGACGTGTTTTTGGGATACCCTGTTCTTCTTACAAATACAAATGCTTCATTCGCATTGCGGAAAAAATTTAAATACTCCTGAATGTAAATTCTTTCGAGGTCATTTGTTCCGTTAAATTTTACGTTGGTGTTGTCAAGGTATTCATCGATTTCAGCATCACCACTTCCGCTAAAAGCAGTAGTGGAACCAGCAACTTCAGCTATATCATTCATCGTTCTTATTGATGACGCAATTCCTTTTTTGTACCAATCCTCCGCTGAACCTCTTGTATTGGCACTACCCGCATATCCTTTTTGTATAAACTCAGCAATCATTAAACATGACTCAGCTGCGCTCACTTTTACATCTTTAAATTCTCCTGAGGCAGAATTATAGCGCGGTGAGAAGAATTTTCTGTTAACAGGTGATATCAGGAAGTATCTTGAAATGGCGTTACCGTTATTGGTATTCCCGACGGCAAATGCATTTTTTAAATAGGTGGCAACACCCGGATTTGTGGTAAAATCAGCCGGACCTCCCTGGTATTGTACCAGTGGATCAGATGGGTTTATGAAGGATGGCAGCGAAGTGGCGTATTTTGTTAAAGTATCTTTATAGCTGCCTTTAAGGTCATTCGCTTCAAAGTAAATCGGCAACCTTGGATCATTGGATTGTTTTAAAAATTTCATTATTGAGGTGGTTGCAAAGCGCGTACTACGGTAATTAATTTCTCCACCCATTCCAAATGCAAAGTAGTCCGGATTTTTGTAGCTCAATTGTTGAGCATCTGTTTCGATAGGCCCGATTGCATTCTGCACTACCTGCTGGAATATTTCTGTAGTTTTAGATTTATTCGGATTTTCCAATCTTGCGGCGATTCGTAACTTAAGTGTATTCGCCAGTCTCACCCAATTGTCCCAGTCGCCTTTGTAAAACACATCAGCGCTTCCGTAAGAGACCTGGTTGGAAAGCGTACTGTTTGATAACACGGCAATGGCATCATCCAGTTGCTGCAAAAATGTATTTAGTAAATCTTCCTGTTTATCATAGGCCGGGCTGAAATTCCCTTCATAGCGGCCCTTGATTGCCTCAGAGAATGGAATAGAACCATTCATGTCCGTCACTTTGAGGCCATGCAATACCTGTAGCACATAAGTTACTGCACCCATCTTTTGGTAATTCTCCTTGTCTGTTTTCGATTCGATCTGTTTCCTTATTTCAAACAAGTTGGGAAGTATCTGCAGATAGTAGGTACCGAAACGGGTGTTTACGTTGTTGGTCAATTCGTATGGATCAGAAGTGATGTGTTGGGTAAACCGCATAAGCTGTTCCATACTTTCCCATATCCATTCGGTGTATTCGTAGGTCACCATTTTATCTTCTGCATAGGTGAGCAAAAACTTTATATCAGGATTGGTAACAATGCTGGGATTGTTATTAATCGTTTCGAAATTCTTTTTGCATGAACTAAGCAGTAGCATGAAAGTAAATAATACAGCAGCGGGGAAAAATGCAGTATATTTTGTAATATGTTTCATTAGAATAATTTTTGTTCGAAATAAAATACTTCTGAATTATTTTGAGTCTTGTTAGAATGAAGCACGTAATGAAAATGTAATGCTTCGTGTTTTAGGTAAAAAACCTTCTTCGCCGGAAAAAGCCGTGTTGTTTGAATTGTTTGAAGCCGGGTTGTAATTATAAGGCAAGGTTTGATAGACATAAAACAGATCACGGCCAATCGCTGATAATGAGAGCCCGTTGAGTTTTAGCTTATCAGAGATTTTTCGTGGGAAAGCATAACTCAGGGCGACCTGCCGCAGAGAAATCCACGAATTTTCCAGTACCCAATAATCCGAAACACCGGTGGAAGAAGAACCATAGCGATAACCGAATTGTGGCAAGTGCGTTGGCTCTACATAATTCTTATCGTACGCTTCCTGGTAAGTCAGACCGCCAACATTCACCTGTGAACCGTCGGGCAAAGTTACCATTTGTCCATCCCTGAATACGCCATCAGGAATTATACCATCGTTGTATGTTTTACCATCCCACTCGCTGGTCCATTCGATGCCGCCATGGTCGGCATCTCTTCCTTTGAGGGTATTGGGAAAAACACCTGTGTGCGTACCATACCGATACGTTAGCAGAACAAAGTCTCCGCCGATTTTGGCATCAAAAAGAACATTAAGGCTGAAATTCTTAAAATTAAAAGTGTTGTCCCACCCAGCTCTGAATTTTGCGTTGATATCTCCTACATCCTGTAGGTAATTGCTGCGGGCTGGAAAAGCAGCTCTCGCATCGGAACGCCAGTTAAGTATTGGCTTGCCAGTTTTAGGGTCCGGCATCGAATGGATGGTCGTTCTCAACACGCCATATGAAGCGCCTTCAACAGCCCACGAACTTATTTCTCCGACATTCGCCCCGAGGTTGTATTCCTTTACGCCGGGATAGAGCTCTACAACCTTATTCCTGTTTCGTGAATAATTCAATGCCGTGTTCCAGCTAAAGTTATTCGTTTTTACAGGCGTTGCATCTATCGAAAGTTCTACGCCTTTGTTTTGAATATTTCCTGCGTTGATAAGTATAGAATTTACCCCTGACACATCAGGCGTACCAATTCTTAATATTTGATTTTTCGTGTTATCCTGGTAAAGACTAACGTCAAAGCCTAACCTGTTATCAAAAAATCTTACTTCAGCGCCAATCTCCTTTGAAACTTTACGTGCCGGTTTTAAGTCCGGCTGCAATGCATTTAGGCTGGAATAAGTAGATGTAGGCACCTGGCCGCCATTGGCATTACTAAAGCCGCTGAAGACAAAACCGGGATTGATGACAAACGGATCCGTATCAGCCCCGAGTGCTGCAATATTGGTTCTCAACTTTCCATAGCTGATCCATGAAGGCAATGATTTGAAAGATTCAGTAAATATCCACGATAAACTTACCGCCGGATAATTATAAAAATTATTGCCCGAGCCATCAACGTACGTGAGTGCTGAAGACCAGTCACCACGCCATGTAGCCTGCAGGTACAATAAATTGCGATAAGAGAAATCTGCACTCGCATAGAGTGAATTGAAACTCTTCCTGCTGCTAATACCTCCATCGGTGAATGGGGCATTCACAGAGTTGGTAATAAAATAATTCCCCGGATAATTAAGCCCTCCCCTTGTTTCAGTATATTCAAAATTGTTGGTAAAACGTTGCATTTCGGCCCCCACATAGCCTGACACACTAAAGTCTTTACTAATCTCCCGGTTCATCATCAGGAGTGCTTTTAAAAATTTACTCTCCCGGTTTTCAAAACCCAATCCGTAAAGGCCGCCTTTGAAATCTTTTAACTGGCCAAGCTCTTTGTTTTCTCTTTTAATATAAATGTTATTAATATTTCCTTCCAAAACGAGTTTGGCCCAGGATGTAAGATCGGCAGTAACACTCAGGCGACCGCGAAGCAATTGCTCTTTCTGTAAATAATTGTTCTCGAAAAGCTGAAACCAGAATCTTGATTCGGGAGCTTTATTTGGTTCATTCGGATCATTCAATTCCGGTACGCCTCCAAAGATGCTGGTGTAATGCTCCTTTTGCATCCAGTACTTTGTATCATAATTCCGTGGTAAAATCCAGGTAAATAATTTACCAACATTATCTGACGCAAATGCATCTAGTCCACCCAAACGCGGAGGATTGCGCCCATCAAAATTGCTATAGGCAACTCCTGCGTCGATATTAAGCCATTTAGTCAACTTTTGAGTAGCCCTAACATCAAAAGCATCTTTAGTTAACTTGTTATTAGGGAAAATACCTTTTGCTTCATTATGATTATAGGAAACACGGAAAGTGGAAAGTTCTGACCCTCCATCTATTGCAATGTTCGTATTCGAGCCGAACCCGGTATTAAAAGCATCCAGGAAATTATTGGGATGTGGGCTGAAGATCGTTGGTGTGCCATCATAATTCCTTACCGGCTGACCATCCAGCTTCGGTCCCCAGTTTTCTCCTTCCCGATAAATCTGCCGATCAATGTACTGTTCCCCGGTGATAGGATCCACTGGAAATACTTTGGTTGTCCAGGATTCATCTGGCTTATAATTTGGCTCGCGATTGTCCGTAAAAAACGCACCAACCGTGCCACCACCAAATTCATTTTGAAAATCTGGCCCCGCATAAGGATCCATAATATTAATCGACTGTGCCAGGGATATACCAATACCTTTTTTTGACGATCCCTTTTTGGTTGTAATTAAAATAACGCCATTAATGGC